>CAYNUV010000213.1:0-5763 GCA_964400245.1 uncultured Ignavibacteriaceae bacterium | reverse complement strand
CAAGTACAGGGCTTCCAACCAAAACTGAGCAGGCAGATTTGCTTCAGGCTATGTATGGAAGAAATGGTGAAGCTCCTGTTGCAGTACTTGCGGCATCAAGTCCAACAGATTGTTTTTATATGGCACTTGAAGCTTCGCGGATTGCTATTAAATATATGACCCCTGTTATTCTTTTAACTGATGGATATATTGCAAATGGTTCTGAGCCATGGAAAATTCCTCACGTAAATGAATTACCCGATATATCAGTCAAATTCAGAACTGACCCCGAAGGTTTCTTTCCATATTTAAGAGATGAGAATCTTTCGCGTCCCTGGGTAAAACCCGGAACTAAAGGACTTGAACATAGAATCGGCGGGCTTGAAAAAGCAAACATAACAGGAGAAGTCAGTTATGATGCTGATAATCACGATGAAATGATAAAGCTGCGTGCACAGAAAATAAAGAATATTGAAAATGATATTCCTGATCTTGAAGTAACTGGTGAACAGGGAGGCGATCTGTTAGTTCTTGGATGGGGCGGAACATTTGGTTCAATTACTGAAGCAGTAATGAATGTTCGCAAAGCAGGTTATAAAGTTTCGCAGGCTCATTTTAAATATCTTAATCCTTTTCCAAAGAATACGGAAAAAGTATTGAAACGATTTAAGAAAATTCTGATTCCTGAAATTAACCTGGGACAGTTAAGTAAATTAATTAAGAGTGAATTTATGATACCTGTTGTTCAATTTAATGTGGTAAGGGGATTACCTTTAAGAACAACAGATATTGAGATAAAGATAATTGATAGTGTTGGAGGAAATAATGGAAGAGAATAAAGTGCAAGAGCAAGTTCATGAACAAGTTCAAGTTAAAGAGCAAGTGAAATATACTTCAAAAGATTTTGCTACTAAGCAGGATGTTAGATGGTGTGCCGGCTGCGGCGATTATTCTATTCTTGCGCAGGTTCATCGCACTTTTCCTGAATTGATTGGAATTAAGAAAGAAAATATAGTCTGGGTTTCAGGGATCGGGTGCTCATCCCGTTTTCCATATTATATGAATACTTATGGATTTCATGGAATCCATGGAAGAGCACCGGCAATTGCAACTGGAGTTAAAGTTGCAAGACCTGATCTTTCTGTTTGGGTTGCAACCGGTGATGGTGATTTGTTAAGTATTGGCGGGAATCATTTTATTCATGCCTGCAGAAAAAATGTTGATCTGAAAATTCTTCTTTTTAATAACAGGATTTATGGATTAACAAAAGGGCAGTATTCACCAACATCTGAACAAGGTAAGCAGACAAAAACAACTCCGTATGGAAGTGTTGATTATCCTTTTAACCCAATCTCGCTTGCACTTGGTGCAGATGCAACTTTTGTTGCAAGAGCAATGGATAGGGATGCAAAACATCTTCAGTTAATGCTTAGAAGAGCAGCAGATCATAAAGGAACTGCTTTCATCGAGATTTTTCAGAACTGCGTGATATTTAATGATGGAGCTTTTGATAGTGTTTCTGATAAAAAAGTAAAAGATGAAAAGCTTCTCGTGCTTGAAAATAACAAGCCAATGCTCTTTGGAGCTAACAAGGATAAAGGAATAAAGCTGGATGGATTGAAACCTGTTGTAATAAATTTAACTGATGGTAAGCATACAATAGATGAAGTTTTTGTTCACGATGAATTTGATGATAACCCGGCAAGAGCAGGAGTGCTTATCAACCTTGATAAAAACCCTGATATGCCGACACCTATCGGAGTGTTTCGCCAAATATTAAAACCAACTTATGATGCCGGAGTTGAAGAACAGATAAAACAAATTACCGCAAAAAAAGGGGAAGGGGATTTAGAGAAAGTATTGTTTAGCGGTAATACCTGGATTGTGAATTAAAAATTAAATAATTCTGCAAGGCAGGAATTGAAGCCCAAGATCACCCGATCATTGGGCTTTTTTATTTACGGTTACAATCGATTTTTACTTATTAATCCTTTTTTTTTTGTAAATTTTTTTTCTATTCTATTTATATAAGCAATTTCTTTTCCAGCAGCATTTAGTTCTGATTCGAGTACATTAATTTCCAACTGTTTATATTCAAATATTTCTTTGGCGATTTTCCCAATTTTTAATTTGATTAAATTCTCTAAAAGTTCACTTCCCTGAACTACTACTGTTTCTAAAACTGATTTTTTAAATTTCATTTTATTTATTTGTAAATGTTTTTCATATTGTTGAAAAGCATATTCAATTTTATCTTCAAGTTCATTAACCGAAAGATCAGTTTGAGCCAGATCAGCTATCCAATTTCTTAATGCTAAGAATTTCTGTTTTGTTTCTGGATCGTTTTTAAATTGAAAGATATCATTCCAAGGTATATCTTTATCAAGAACAGGAATTCTATTTAATAAAAGTTGCACAACTTTTAACTTCTTAGAAGATATTTCAAAAGGAAGTGACATATTCTTCACAATTGGATAAGCTTCAACATTTTTTCTAGAATTGAAGATATTAGCTTTGTCTCTAACGCTAATTTCATGGGCATGGTTTATAAAATCCGGATTCATTGCAGTTTTTTTGTCAATGTTTTCCTTGGCTTTATCCATAAAATATTCATCAATTTTCAAGGCTTCATTCATCGAGACAGAAATATCTCCCTTTAAATGTCTTCCGAATATTATATCTTTATCGTTTAAAACAATTTTATCTTCGCTTGCTAACCATTCAATTTCATTAAGTAATTGCTTTGAATCTTCTGATTCAAAACTAACCTTAACTTGTTGATAATATAAATCAATAAATACATCTAAGAAGGTTTTAACGATTTTTCTTTCCTCATCATAATTATAGCTTGGTAACACTTGTCTCAAACCAACAATATGTATTTTATCAAATAAGAATAGATCTCTTTTTATGGCTTCTAAATTAAAACCTATTATAGATTTTATTCCAATTATTTCGTTCATATATATCAAGCTAACTATTACTTATACCGAATTGTTGAATCATTGATCTGGTAGTTATTTAAGAATTAATTTTACTTCTGTGATTATTTGTTTAGTGCAGCTCAATTCTCCTGTCTTTTTCCCACTCTTAACTTCAATAGCAAAGAGGCACAAACCATTTCTGTCACCGAATGGCCGGTGACACCGCAATAATTATTATGAAAAAAACTAATGCAAAGTAATTGTTGTATCTAAATACATTGAATCATTTTGCCAAAACCTTAGGGTCTTTTCACCTTTGCTAGAAAAATTAATTTTTTCTTCATGGATAAATGAACCTAAGACTTGAACACAAGGGTCGCCATCATCTTTTCCAAAAACTTTTGAAGTAAATACAATATTATTATTCGTCCTTTCAGTTTTGTAATAATACCAACAAGGTGTGGGTATACCATAACCTGTAATTACTGTTACTTGATTACCATTAATTTGCAGACTCACAATGTTAGCGACACCAAATGGACGAATTTGAGAAAAGTCATTTTCATTTGTATTACAACCAGTTAGAAAAAAAAGAACGAATGAAGCAAAGATTATATTTTTCATACTGTCACCTATGAATTTTGTTTACAATATAGCGGCTTGCAGTGCTCATTACTTTACTATTGACATTTTCTTAACTAATACACGATTATTTGAAACAAGTTTATAAAAATAAATTCCAGAAGGTAAATCATTTGCGTTGAAATTTATTTTATAATCTCCAGAAGTCTGAAAATCATTTACAATGTTTTCTACCTTTTGACCAAGGATATTGTATACATCCAGATTTACAAATGAATTAACATCTAAACTATAACTTATTGTGGTAAGTGGGTTGAAAGGATTGGGAAAATTTTGGTTTAAATAAAAGCCTTGTATCATTTCATCTTGATCTTCTACGTTAGTAACATTACCATATATTTTCCCATTTATTACTGCACCAGATAAATTTTCGTCAACCCACATTGAATTATGTTCAATTATCCCTAATGAATCAAAAACCGATAATGATATTTCATCATCTATTAACTTGGTTTGATTAATAAAAAATGAATAGTAATTGCCGCTAACTCCCAAATATTCTCCATTAATAAATTTATAAGTTAAAATAATTTGGAGAGTATCGTTTTCTGCATATTGAAAATTAGTGATTGTATCTCCGACTCCAGCAGCGAAATCAAATATTAAATATTCATCATCGAGAAAAGTATCAAATAGAAATACTGAATCACCTTCTTGTCTGAAAAAATCACTATTCATATTAAAATAGTGTTTCCCATTAGTCATAATAGTATCATTCAGAATAGTAACTTCACGGAAATATGCCGGGTACTCCCAGTAAATCCATTTATCCCCAACGTTTAAAGGAAACAAATGTTGTGCATTAAGATTAACAAACGAAACCAGAGTAAGAGCGATTATAATGATAGTTTTCATTTTTACACCCTTTCATTTATTTATGCAATATAACTATTACTTATTCCCAATTGATCATCAATCCGGTTGTTATTTAAGAATTATATTCTGAAATATCTGTGCTTTCAAACATTTATTTACGCTTCTTTATTTCTGTGATTATTTGTTTAGTGCAGCTCAATTCTCCTGTCTTTTTCCCACTCTTAACATCATTAATTATTTTGTTTAATTCAATAGAGGTTTTAAAAATAATTAACCTCACCTAAATACATTATTTCGTCCTAAGGGACTCAGATTTATATTGGAAAATTTTTTCTATAAATATTCCGTCCCTAACGGGACTTTTATTTTGTTAATCTCTGAGGGATGAAATATTTATAGAAATAAATAAAACGAAAACACCGGGAGGTAAAAACTAATGATTGCTTATGCTGCTTTTATAGAGGATATATTATGATGATGTATAATTTCCTTATACCTGCTGAATAACCGCTGAAATATTTTCTCCCATGTCTGTTCCTGCGCATATTCATAAGCCCGTTCTGAGATTTCTTTTCTTTTATCAGGATAATCAATTAAAAGTAAAAGTTTTTCTGCAAGGTTATCTGCATTTCTTGGCTCGGCAATAAAACCAGTAACACCGTCATTTATTATTCCGTAAGCACCCCCTTCTCTTACACACACGGGAGGAATTTTTGAAGCCATCGCTTCTAATGTAACATTGCCAAAAGTTTCTGTCGTTGATGGAAAAACAAAAATATCGCTCGATGCATAAGCAGTTGATAAATCTTTTCCGGATTGATATCCTAAGAAAATTGCTTCGGGCATCAATTCTTTCAGTTCTTCTCTTACAGGTCCATCACCAGCTAAAACAAATTTTACATCTTTTCTTTTTTCAGAAATTATCTTATAGCACTTTGCCAGTGTATGTAAATCTTTTTCCCAGACTAATCTCCCGGCAAACAGAAGTACAATTTTATTTTCTGCTCCAATTTTAGTCTTCCACTCTTCATCCTTAAAAGAAGGATTAAATATATTTGAATCAACTCCGTGAGGAAGAAATTCTACTGTATCTAATCCATGGTGTTTTAACTCTTCAGTGATAGGAATGGAGGGAACAAAAACAGAATTACATTTATTATAAAGAGAGCGGAAATAGTTCCAGCTGAATAATTCAAGCGCTTTTATCTTATAATATTTTGCGTAACTTGGAAAGTGTGTATGATAAGTTGCAACAACAGGGATATGATTTTTGTTTGCATATTTAACAGCAGCGTGTCCTAAAGAACAAGGACTGTTTATATGAATGATATCGGGATTAAATTCTCTGAGTTCATTTTCAAAATGTCTATAACCCGGAACGGCAAATTTATATTCTTTATTA
>CAYNUV010000212.1:0-5780 GCA_964400245.1 uncultured Ignavibacteriaceae bacterium | reverse complement strand
TCTTAAAGGGATTATTCTCCCCGGAAAACTGGCAAGGAAATTCTCTTTTTCTGAAAATAACAATCGTGGCTGCTGTTTTGGGTTTTGCTGTTCTTGTGCTAAGATTCAGAAAATGGAGTTTATTCCGGCAACCAGCGCTTCATTTAATATTACTCTGGAACCTGGCTTATCTCATAGTATATGGACTTATCTTAAATCCTCCGGATTATATATGGTATTACACGCCTCTATCCATAGGCATCGCTATTCTTGCTGCTCTTCCGATAGAAGCTGTATTCCGATTTCTGAGTAGTATGAGGAAGATCAGGATTGGAATTTTATCTATTACAGTTTATCTGGTTCTTGTACTGATCGGTATAATACGTCCCTTGAAATTATCTTTTGAATCTGGAATGCCTAAATATGAGAACTATAAATTGGCCGCTGAATGGTTAAATGCAAACGCACAAACAGGATCAAGTGTTGGGGCCATACAAATTGGTGTGTTAAGGTATTACTATAATAATGGTAACATTATAGATGGACTTGGGCTGGTAACTCCCGGAGTATCTGAACATGTACGGCAAAAGGATTATAGTTGGTATATACATTATTACAAACCTGATTATCTCATGTTCAAACAGCCTTATCGGAGAGTGCTTAAGAAAATAGTTGAAAGTGACTGGTTCCGGGAGGATTATGTTTTGCGAACTGTGATTGATGTGCCGAAAAATTGCGTTGCTATATATGAACGACAAAATCATACAATATCTCCTATCAAGTAACATTCTCGGGCGGAATTCAATCCTTAAAACTCTTTTAACATTAAGTTATCAAATTCAACTCGTTTTTAACTTCAGTTCCTTTCCAGCTTTGTAACGGTATACAAAATTGATTAATTTTACACCGCATCCTTAGCTCAGTTGGTAGAGCATCTGACTCTTAATCAGCAGGTCGCGGGTTCGAGTCCCGCAGGGTGCACAAGAACAAGAGCAAGTTCAAGAGTAAGTTTAGAGGTGTTTTTCTTATACTTTGAATAAATAGTAGTTTAGTTATTTATTCTCCTCAGCAGAAGTGTAAAATATTACTTGGGTTTTATATGGAATCAAAAGTAAAACAAGGTTATCTCCTTTTAGCTGATTTATCCGGGTTCACCCAGTTTATGGCCAGCGCTGAACTTGAGCATGCACAGGAAATTATAACTGAGCTGATTGATACAGTCTGTAAAAGCTTAAAACCTGTTTTTAAAATAGCAGAGATAGAAGGGGATGCAATTTTTGCTTACACTTTTGAAGATCAATTTTCCCGCGGCGAAACTCTTCTGGAATTAATAGAGCTAACCTATTATAATTTCACTTTCCGCAAAATGATTATGCAGGAAAGAACTACATGCATATGCAATGCCTGTCGATCAATAAAAGCAGTTGATCTTAAGTTTATTAATCATTTCGGCAGCTTTGCACTTCAGAATTATTCCGGTAATATTAAACCTTTGGGCTCTGATGTCAACCTTGCTCATCGCTTATTAAAAAATAATGTTAAAGAAAAAACTAATATTAAGAGTTATGCGCTTTTTTCCGGGAATTGCCTTAAGAAAACAGATCTACCCCTGGAGATTTTTATTCCGCTGATTGAAAACTATGAACATTTCGGTGAGGTTAACACTTATGCAACAGATTTGTCGGATAGTTTCAAAAAATTATCTGAAGCAAAACGAACTATAGTTAAAGAAGAAGACGCTGATTTTGTAGCTGAACATCAGTTTGAAATACCTCCTCCGGTTTTATGGGAATGGCTGATTGATATAAATAAAAGACCTTTGTGGATGCATGGGACAAAATGGACAAAAGGTGAAAGACCAAAGGGAAGGACAAATGCCGGAGCTACAAACCATTGTGCCCATGGTAAAGGCGCAGCTTTGGAAATCATTTTAGATTGGAAACCCTTTGAATACTATACATATGAATCCGGCAGTAAACCTTTATTTCTCATCTCAACATTAAAGCTTATCGAAAATGAAAAAGGTACTAAGCTTTATCAGATTATAAAAATAAAAAACAAGCTGCCTAAATTTTTAACAAGATTAATAGCTAAGCTCGTTGCTTTAAGAATGATGAGAATATATGAGAGCTACAGGAAAATAGAAGAGCTTTCTAAGAAACAAATGGTGGTTGAAGAGCAAGTCTAAGGTAGTTTTACTTGAACTTACTCTTGCACTTGTTCTTTAAAACTACTCTTTAATCATCTCAATACTCCCCAGCTCAGGAATTTTAATTGAGTAAATCTTCTTGCTTTTATTTTTCAGAACATTATCTCTTAGCCAGGGATTATAAAGTTTTAATATTTTATAATTAATTCCTTTCTCAATAGCAAAGTCTGCAAGGTTTTCTATCGCTCCGCTAATCTCGACTTCTTCATAAGGAAGATTGTTATATAGATCATCATCCTTAATATCAAAACCATACTTTGAAAGATTGTTCATTATCTCTTTAATCGTAACTATCCTTGCAATATATCTTGAAGTTTCTTCGCTAATAACAAGGTTGTAATAGTTATTTGCTTTTTGTTTTTCAATCTGCTTCTGAACACCGGAAATTCCCATATTGTAAGATGCCGCAGCCATTGTCCAGCTGCCAAATAAAGCATAAGCTTCGTTCAGATATTTGCAGGCAGCTTCAGTTGATTTTTCTATATGATATCTTTCATCAACTTCGCTGTTTACTTCAAGACCGTATTTTAAAGCAGCTTCTTCCATAAACTGCCAGTAACCTGTCGCCCCCGCGGGCGAAATAACATTTGCAATTCCGCTTTCAGCCACCATAAGATATTTTAAATCATCCGGTACACCGTTCTTTTCGAGTATTGGTTCTACAACAGGGAACCACCTGTTTGCTTTTTTTATATTAAGAATTGTTGCAGAGTGATAATATGTATTTACAATTAATTCGCGGTCTATTCTTTCATAAACTTCAAAGTTTTCAAGTGGTACACGTTCTCCGCAGAAATCAAGTTCATCGGGAACCTTGGGAGAAATTATTTTATAACTCTGGGGAAAATCTATTTTACTTTCATCAGGGCTAAAGAATGTTGAGCCTATAAAGAAAAAAAGTAATACGGCAAATATAAATCCTGAAATAAAAATAATTGTCCTTTTTTTCATGATATTTGTCTCCTGTTCCTGAATTTTATTTTTTATAGATTGTATTTTAATAAAATTAATTGCAAGATAAACACCATGTAATTTTCACAATTACTTTTATCACACTATGAACATTGAGTTTATAAGAGAATATTGTTTTAAAAAACCGGAAGTAGAAGAGGGGTTTCCTTTTGATGAAAACACACTTGTTTTTAAAGTTGCAGGAAAAATATTTCTTCTTGCAGGGTTAGATGAAATTCCTTTAAGAATTAATCTTAAATGCGACCCTGAAAAAGCAATTGAGCTTAGAGAGCAATATGATGTAGTTACTCCCGGCTATCATATGAATAAAAACCACTGAAATACCGTGATGATAGATGGCTCGATTCCGCGTAAAGAATTACTTGAATGGATTGATCACTCATACATTCAGGTTGTAAATAGTTTAAAGAAGGCAGACAGGGATAGGATTAATGAATCATTAAACCATCAATTATTTTTGTAAAAGAAAACTTTCATTTTTCAGGTTGAATTGAGTTTAAAATATTCACACGCCTATAATAATTTTTAACAACTATTGTTAGTCCATAAAAAATCCAACACGACCGTTGATATAAAATACCTTAATATTTCAGGTGTTAATTATCTATTTTATACGAGTGTTTTTAAATAATTAACAAGAGAGGTTTATCAAATGAAATCACTTTATGCATTAATACTATTGCTTATCACTGCTTTAACCGTATTTGCTCAAACTAAAGAAGAGGTTCCTTTGATTCCGATGAAAGATTTTTTTAAGAATCCTGAAAAAAGAAGTTATGCAATTTCCCCGGATGGTGAGTTTCTTTCCTGGATGCAACCTTGGGAAACCAGGATGAATGTTTTCGTTCAAAAGATTGGAGAAGAAGAAGCTACACAAGTTACATTTGCCACAGAAAGGGATATCGCTGGATATTTTTGGAAAGGTAATGACAGAATTATTTATATACAGGATACTAAAGGTGATGAAAACTTCCGGTTGTTTGCTGTTGACCGGGATGGAAAAAATCAAAAAGATCTTACCCCGTTTGAAAAAGTAAGAGCAGGAGTTGTTGATGATCTTAAAGATAATTCCGATGAAATGCTCATCCAGTTAAACAACAGGAATCCACAGGTATTTGATGTATACCGCATAAATGTAAACACCGGAGAGATGGCGCAGATAGCAGAAAACCCCGGTAACATTACAGGCTGGATAACAGATCACGATGGAAAGTTAAGAATTGCTCTTACCACAGATGGAGTCAATACCGGCATTCTGTACAGGGATAAAGAGGATGAGCAATTCAAGGAACTTATAACAACTAATTTTAAAGAAACACTTTATCCGTTATTCTTCACTTTTGATAATAAGAATCTTTATATGGCTTCCAACATTGGTCGCGATAAAACTTCAATTGTGGAATATAATATTGCAGATAATAAAGAAGTTAAAGTTTTATATGAAAATCCTGACTATGATGTTTATAATTTAATTTATTCAGATAAAAGAAAAACTCTGCAGGGTGTTTCATTCACTTCATGGAAAAACGAATATGTATTCTGGGATGAACAAGCAGAAGAAATTAATGATGATCTTCAATCAAAGCTTGAAGGATATGAAATTGCTGTAACCGGGAATAACAAGGACGAGGATAAACTTCTTGTAAGAACATATAGCGACAAATCACTCGGTGCATATTATTTCTATGATGTAAACAAAAAAGAACTTAAGAAATTAGTTGATGTCAGTCCATGGCTTAAGGAAGAATATATGGCTGATCAGAAACCTATTACATATACAACGAGAGATGGTTTGGAAATTCATGGTTATCTTACACTTCCAAAGGGTGTTGAAGCAGAGAATCTTCCTGTTGTAGTTCATCCGCATGGCGGTCCATGGGCAAGAGATAGTTGGGGATTTAATCCTGAACTACAATTTTTAGCTAACAGAGGTTATGCTGTTCTACAGATGAATTTCCGCGGCTCAACCGGATATGGAAAAGATTTCTGGATGAAGAGCTTTAAAGAATGGGGCAAGAAAATGCAGGATGATATTACAGATGGAGTTAAATGGTTAATTGAAGAAGGAATTGCTGATTCTGATAGGATAGGAATTTATGGCGGTTCTTATGGAGGTTATGCAACATTAGCAGGTATAACTTTTACACCTGATCTTTATAATTGTGCAGTTGATTATGTGGGAGTTGCAAATCTATTTACATTTATGAATTCAATCCCTCCTTACTGGGAGCCATACAGAGAAATGTTATATGAAATGGTTGGTCATCCTCAAAAAGATTCCGTAGATCTTTACTCAGCTTCGCCGGTTTTTCATGTTGATAATATTAAAGTGCCGGTATTAATTGCACAGGGAGCCAATGATCCAAGAGTAAATAAAAATGAATCGGATCAAATGGTTGCTGCTTTAAAAGTTAAAGGAATTGATGTTCCATACATGGTAAAGGATAATGAAGGACACGGTTTCAGGAATGAAGAGAACAGGTTTGATTTTTATGGGGCGATGGAGCAATTCTTCTTTAAGCATCTTGGCGGAAGAGTTGGTGAAGTTGAAGGAATAAAAGAGTAAAAGAAATAATTAAAGAATGTGAGGTTCACTCCGAAGGTGAACCTCACATTTATT
>CAYNUV010000211.1:0-5788 GCA_964400245.1 uncultured Ignavibacteriaceae bacterium | reverse complement strand
ATCATTATTACAGTTCTTGTTACATTCATTCTTGTAAAAGGAATAAAAGAAAGTGCGGGGTTTAATTCTGCAATGGTAATAATAAAAGTTGCTGTAGTACTATTAGTTATTATACTTGGAGCCTTTTATATCAATCCCGATAATTGGACACCATTTGCACCTTACGGATATACTGGTTTAAGCTTCTTTGGTAAAACAGTGTTTGGTGAAACGGGATTAGGAGGTGCCCCTGTCGGTGTTTTAGCCGGTGCTGCGGTTATCTTTTTTGCTTATATAGGATTTGATTCTATATCAACCCACGCAGAGGAAGCAAAAAATCCTCAGCGTGATGTCCCGATTGGAATTATAACTTCCTTAATAGTTTGTACTGTTCTTTATATAGCTGTTGCTGCTGTATTAACAGGAATGGTTCCTTATGATAAAATTAATATTGACGCCCCTGTATCTAATGCATTTAAACAAGTTGGACTTGAATGGGCACAATTTATAATTTCACTTGGGGCAATTGCCGGTATAACATCTGTTCTTTTAGTTATGATGTTAAGCCAGCCAAGGATTTTTTTAGCAATGGCAAGAGATGGTTTATTACCTAAGAAATTTTTCGGTGCAGTACATGAAAAATTCCGTACTCCATGGAAATCTACTATTCTTACCGGAGTCTTCGTTGCTATACTTGGGGGATTACTCCCTCTTAGAATTCTTGCCGAGCTGGTTAATATAGGAACTTTGTTTGCATTTGTTGTTGTATGTGCTGCCGTATTAATTATGAGAAGAATTCATCCGGAAGCTCACAGACCTTTCAGAGCACCCTGGGTTCCTTTTGTGCCAGTTGCCGGAATATTAACCTGCCTTTTGCTGATGTTTTCCTTACCTGGTGAAAATTGGCTGAGACTTTTTATATGGTTATTAATTGGGATTCTGATCTACTTTTTCTATGGAAGAAAGCATAGCACTTTGAGAAATATTCCACCCAATGAATTTATTCCTTAAATGCCAGGTTTAAAAAATTAGAATCTGGGGTTAATTGAAATAGTTTCTTAAAGCGGTAGTACTACTATTGTTTCTGAAAGAATTTTTAGTGTTCATTCGCTCTAGGAAGATTTGGATTAAGTTTTCTGTTTTTTCTTATGCCTTAAATATTCTATTATCCCGGGTAACACCGAAATAAGAATTATAACAATTATTACAATTGAAAAATTATTTTTAACTATTGGAATATTCCCAAAATAGTAACCTCCAAAAACAAACATTGCTACCCAAATAATTCCGCCTGTTATATTGTATAAAATAAATTTTGAGTAAGTCATCGCTCCGACACCCGCAACAAAAGGTGCAAATGTCCTTATTATAGGAATGAAACGAGCAATAATAATTGTTTTGCCCCCATGCTTTTCATAAAAATTATGAGTTCTTTCAAGGTATTCTTTCTTTATAAACCTTGATTCTTTTTGAAAAATTTTAGGACCGATATAATGACCAACCCAATAGTTAACTGTATCTCCTAAAATAGCTGCGACGGTAAGAAGGATAAAAAGTAATACAACATCAAAGGAACCTAATGCTGCAAATGTTCCGGCTGCAAAAAGAAGCGAGTCTCCCGGAAGGAACGGAGTCACCACAAGGCCTGTTTCTGCAAACACTACAAGGAACAAGATTATATAAGTTACTGCTCCATATTGCAGTATCAATTCATTCAGGTGTACATCGAGGTGTAGAAAAAGATCTATGAGATATTTTATTGTATTTTGAAAGAAGACAAACGCCAGGATAATAATTACTATCAAAAGTAAAGCAAGAAGAAGATAGTATTTTTTTTTTGTTTCCATAATGTTTATACATTCTCCATAAAATTAAGATCTTTACCGAAAGTCTCTTCCAATTTATATAAGGAAATAAATGCGATTATAACTGTTAAAATTCCAACCACTAAAGCAGCATAAATCATTCCCATAGAACCACGAAGAAGTCCAAAGAGAAAAGTTATTGGAACAACTGATCCTCTTATAAAATTAGGAACACTTGTAGTTACAGTTGCACGTAAATTTGTGCCGAATTGTTCAGAACCTATGGTAACAAATACTGCCCAATACCCTATTGAAAAACCTAATGCAACACATAAAGCATAAAATTGTGTTAAGCTGATCTGGCTGGAAAAAAGGAAGATGAAAATAAAAATTAAAGTTAAGAGCAAAAATATTCCTACTATCTTTTTTCTGCTTTTAATTGCCTGGCTAAGAAAACCGCTGGCAAAATCCCCAAAAATTAATCCGATATAAGCAAACATAATTGGCTTACCGGCAGTTATAACTTCTCCCTGAACTTTAAAAAGCTTACTGAATTCCGGAGAAGAAGTAATCAATACTCCAATTACAAACCAGATAGGAAGCCCGATTAAAATGCAATTAATATATTTGAAAAATCTGTCTTTTGATGTAAATAATTTGAAAAAATTTCCCCTGGAAACATTTGACTCGCGGATTGATTTATACATACCTGACTCAAACATTTTTATACGCATAACTAAAAGAATCAATCCAAGAATACCTCCAATAATGTAAGCTGTTTGCCACGGAAAATTATCACCTATTATACCGGCAGCAACAGCACCCGAAACACCGATAGCTGCAACAATGGCAGTTCCATAACCACGGGATTCTTTTGGCAATATCTCACTAACCAATGTAACAGCAGCACCCAGCTCCCCGGCTAATCCTATTCCAGCAAAAAATCTTAATACTGCATAAGCATCTACAGAAGTGACAAATGCATTTGCAATATTAGCAACCGAATACAAAAAAATTGAACCAAAGAGAACTGAGAGCCTTCCTTTCTTATCTCCCAATATTCCCCAAATAATTCCTCCTATTAACATTCCTGTCATTTGAATATTTAAAAGAAGAAATCCTGTTTTAAGATTTTCATCTCCAACAATTCCAAGTTCTGTTAAGCTGGGAACTCTAACGATACTAAAAAGAACCAGGTCATAAATATCCACAAAGTATCCAAGAGCTGAGACAAGCACAGTAGTATTAAAAACAGTTCTAATACCTATTTTTGCTTTCATAAAAATTTACCCTGGGATTAAAAAATAATGCGGTAAAATAATAATAAATGAATTACTATCTAAAGTATTTTTTTACTTGTTTATTTTTTTGGTAAGCCTTTTTCTTGCAACCAAAGATTATTTGATTATTTTTTGAGAAAAAATTATAAGAATTATGAATAAGAAAAATCTTCCTCTCCACACAAAAATTTTCATTGGGCTTTTTGCCGGTTTAATACTTGGTTTATTCTGTAATATATTTTTTGAGGGAAATGAAAATGTAAAATGGATTGTAAGCAATGTTGCCTATCCTGCAGGACAGATTTTTTTAAGAATGATATTTATGATTGTTATTCCCCTGATTTTTACCGCAATTGTTCTTGGCATTGCTGACTTCAGGGATATTAATAAAATCGGGAGAATTGGTTTTAAAACTCTTGGCTTTACAGTGATTATCACTGCCGTTTCTGTAGTCATTGGGTTAACACTTGTAAATTTATTCCAGCCCGGAACAGGTATTCCCACTGAGAGTCGCGAGCAATTAATGATCACTCTCACTAATAATCAATCAATAACAGGATTAGTTAAAACTGCTGAAGAATCAAAAACTTTTATACAGATTTTGCTGGATATAATTCCCCGTAATCCTTTTGTGGAAATTGTTTATGCTTTCGATCCTAATTACCGTGGAGGCGGTTTATTAGCTCTTATGTTTTTCTCACTCATCTTTGGAATTGCAATGGCAATGACTCCTTCCGAAAAGATAGAAGGATTAACAAAAACACTGCAGGGTGTTTATGATGTTTTAATGAAGATAATCAGCTATGCAATGAAGCTCGCTCCTTATGGTGTTGCCGGATTAATATTTTCCACGTCTTCCCAATTAGGACTACAAATAGTATCAACTTTGTTTTTATATGTTGTAATTGTGATGGGTGCTTTGTTAATTCATCTGTTTATAACTTATGGTTTGATACTTAAATACGCCATAAAGCGAAACCCAATTGATTTCTTTAAAAATATAACCGAAGTAATAATAACATCATTTTCAACAAGCTCATCGAACGCTACACTGCCAACTTCCATACGCGTTTCAATTGAAAAATTAAAATTGGATAAGGATATTACTAACTTCGTATTAACTATAGGATCAACAGCAAATCAAAACGGAACTGCACTCTATGAAGGGATTACAGTTCTTTTCCTTGCTCAATTTTATGGAATTGATCTTTCATTTGCTCAACAGCTGCTTGTAGTTTTTCTTTCCATTTTAGCTGGAGTAGGGACAGCAGGTGTTCCGGGAGGTTCTTTACCTCTTGTAATTATGGTTTTACAAACTGTCGGAATCCCGGCAGAAGGAATCGGAATTATTTTGGGAGTGGATAGAGTTCTTGATATGTCAAGAACAGTAGTTAATGTAACAGGGGATATTGTTTTAGCAAGCTGGATTGATACTTCTGAAAGAAGCTATACTAAACAAAATATTTAATTCTTATTTCTATTTTAAATTCTTCAGTGCTTCAATTGCCTGTGGATTTGTCGGATCAACCGCATACACTTTTTGCCAGTAAGATTTAGAACTGCTGTTATCTTGCATTAAAAAATAATAATATCCTAAATATGAATAAGCTTCAACAAGTTCTTTTTTAAATTTTGCTGTATCCTCTTTTGAAACTATAATAAATTGTTCATAAAAAGGTTTTGCAAGTCCTTCTTCTGTTTCCGGATCAAAGTTAGTTTTAACTCTTGCGCGCCAAAAATATGCTATGGCCAATTCAGGTACTCTTGATGAAAGTGTACCAAATGTAGTATCAGCTTTTGAGTAGTCATGTTGAATCTTAGTCTTAACTTCTTCCAGCCATTGATTTTTTAAAGATGCCCATTGTGTCTTCTGTGATGAATTTAAAAATGCTTCGACTTTTTGATTAACCTTATCAACAGCAATATCAATCTGTTGAGCATCATTTATATCTTTCTGATAATAAAGTAATGCCGGTCTTAATTCACTTAATTGCTCATCAGTAAGAGTCAAGCTGCTTTTCAAACTTTCAATCACTTCACCCATAACCTTATCACCATTAATAAAATATGCCTTCCCCAGATCAAAATTTTCCTGGGCAGTTAATGTTCCTTTTCTTTCCAGGGCAGTTATTACGCCAGTCCAGTTTTTATTTTTAAATTGGGTAACTGATATTCTCCCAAGAATATCTTTACGAGTACTATCCTGATCAACAATTTTATATAAATATTCTATAGCAAGAGAATCATTACCGGTTTTACTAAGAAGGTCAGCATAGTTTTCATAATCTGTTGGCAGATAATCAACTGAAGGCAGTTCAAACAACTTTTTAAAGTAAGATAAACTCTTTTCGACCTCTTCAGATCTGAGATATGAATAAGCCAAGATTCTGACTGCAACAGGATTTTCCGGTTCAGTTTTAATTACATCTTCTAAAATATTTATAGCTTTGGGATATTCTTTATTTAGATATAAGATTGATGCATATTCCTTTCTCTTTTCCAAAGTGATTTCGGATGACTCAATGTATTTCCCAAAATACTCTGCAGCTTTAGCATAATCTTTCAAAGTATAATTCAATTCAGCTAATTCATTATAAGCAGGAGAATAAGAAGGATCATTATTTATTGCTTCATTAAGAAGAGAAGTTGCTTCAGTATTATTATTTATTAAAGAATAGACTTTAGCTTTTAAAGTTAAAGCTTCAGGATTTTTAGGATCAGCAT
>CAYNUV010000210.1:0-5801 GCA_964400245.1 uncultured Ignavibacteriaceae bacterium | reverse complement strand
GATATACCAAGGTTTAATCCGGGTGTAATACAGACTTAAACTTAGAGATGACATCTTTTTATAAGATATCATCTCAAAATAAAATTACTTCGCTAGAACCATCTTCTTTGTCTCAGAGAATTTACCAGCTATGATTGAGTAAAAATATATTCCGCTTGCAAGATTTGAAGCATCGAAGTTTACCGAATATGTTCCTGCAGATTTTTCCTCATTAATCAGCGTTACAATTTCTCTTCCTAGAATATCATACACCTTTAGCATAGTAAATCCATCAGTGGGAAGACTAAAGAAAATTCTCGTTATTGGATTGAAAGGGTTGGGATAGTTTTGTTGTAATTCGAATATTTTAGGTAAAGCATTATGATAGTCATTTTCAACAGATGTAATTGCACCTCCATTTTTGGTAGTTAAAATAATTCCCTCTTCACCGACAATAACTCCTGAATAATTATTAATAAAGTCTACACTAGTAAGATTTGATTGAACTCCACTTTCTTGAGCTTCCCATTGTTGACCTCCATCTAAGGTTCTGAAAATTTTCCCATTATCCGCAACTACCCATCCCATATTGGTATCCACAAACTTCATAGCTTTCAATGATGAATATGGAGATGATACCAATTCCCATAATAGTCCGCCATCGGTGGTTTTTAATATTATCCCATTATCACCAAGAATATACCCATGTAGTGTATCTAAGAATATTACCGAACGCAAAGCTGTGTTAACAGGGCTATCCTGATATACAAACATCGAGACCCGTTGGTAATGTGTACCTTGTCCACGTATTACACGAATCAAAAGAATGGTAAACATTGCAACAATCAAAAGCTATAATAAAATTATTTGAAAAATATTTTATGTATCTGAAGTTTATTTCTTCAGGCGGCGTTAAATCTCTCCAGGTTGTTCCGCTATCTTTTGAAACTAAAATATGACCACTATTCCCTGCTGCGATAACCGTTTTGCCATCAGAGGAATGAATACTATACAATGGTGCCGGATTTTGCGATATGTATTCAATCCAGTTAGAACCGCCATCCGTAGTATGTAGAACAGAATTCTTACTCCAATCAACAGCAAACCCAAGATTTGCATTAACAAAAATGTGTAACAAGTTGAAGTGGATGAGGGAAAAATCCCTGAATAGTTGAGTCAATATTCCAGGATTCTCCTCCGTTATAAGTTTTTCCAATAAAGAGAGGGGAAAAAAGAGTTGGATTTCTTTGAGCGACGAAAAAACCAGTATCTGAGTTAAAAAATTGGAGATTCCAAAAATAATCTATTCCTATGTCATCGAATTGATATTCTTGCCAGCTTTCACCGCTATTTGTTGTCCTATACAATTTATCACCAGCGGAAAAAAAACCTTTAGTAGAATTAACAAAAATAATTTTTGCCGATACGCCATTAAATGCAGGAGCATTATCATACTGATTCCATGTATTACCTTTATCTGTTGAATAATAAATCAATCCCGTGAAAGGTGGATTAGAGCTACTACCAATATTCCATACAATTGTAGAATCCTCAAGAATCGTAAATGATATATCACTAAAAAAAATGTTTTCTGAAATAGAAATTGAATATAGAGTACTATCAATTTCCCAATCATTACCACCATTGAAAGTTTTATAGATTGCAATACTGTTTTCAGCCGTACCTTTAATAAATCCTATCGAGTCATCAAAAAATTTAATGTCAAATACTTGTTGTTGGTCATTACCAAATTCCTGAAGATCCCAAGTCTCTCCACCATCTGTTGTCTTTAATAATATACTTCCTGCAACCCATCCAACCAGACTATCTAACATATATACAGACAAATAACTTCCTCTTGGTAAATTTATAGTTTGATTTTCCCACTGAGAATGGGTAGATAATTGAAAAATAAAAATGATAAACAGAATATGATATAATTGTTTCATTGAAAAATCCCCTTTCATAAATATTGAAATATTTTAAACAGAAGAAATGGATTATACATTCGTAGATTCATAGAATCACCCTGGTTCTTAATTTCAAAAATATCCAATAGAACTTAAAAAGTCAAGAGAAAAAATGTCTTTATGGCGATTGAAGTTGCAGACTATAATCCTGAAATGCCAAGATTTAATCCGGGAGTGAAACAGACTTAAACTTAGAGATGACACCTTTAAGATTATCATCTCTAAAACATTTTTCAAAAAACTTTCTTTCCATTATTATTCCTTTCACTTATCTTTAGTCAATTCAATTAATCTATTTTTAGAATTTATGAAAGACAAAAAATTAAATAACATTGTTAAAATTCTTATTGAAGAGGTTCATCCTAAAAAACTGATTTTGTTCGGGTCAAGAGGAAAAGGAAAAGCATCATTTAATTCTGATTATGATATAGCAATTGATTCCAAACAAATTAGCCATAGTGAAAAAAGAGAGTTGAAAGAAAAGATTGATGAAATAATCGGGCTTCACAAAATTGACCTGGTATTTGTAAAAGAGGTTGATACGGGCTTCAAGAATATAATTCAAAAAACCGGCAAAGTTATTTATGAACGATGAACTGAAATATTCGTTTGGAAAATTAAAAGATGCAGCAAAAAGTTTAGAAGAAGGGATTAAGCAAACTAAAAACCAATTAGATCGGGATGGAGTAATACAAAGATTTGAATTTACTTTTGAACTACTCTGGAAAACTCTAAAGTTACTTTTATTAGATGAAGGAATAATAACAAATTCACCAAAAGAGGTACTAAAAGAAACTTATAGATTTGGTTTAATCAATATTGAGAGCCTGTTTCTGGATATGCTTGATGATCGGAATCAGACTTCACATATTTATAGTGAAGAGGTTTCAAAAGAAATTTTTAACAGGATAAAGAAAGATTATTTGGCAGCTATTAAGAAGTTGTTAAAAGAACTCAAAGAAAGAATAGTCTAGTAATCATTAAAAACACTTGAAGCATCCAAAGATTTTTTTAATTATTACTTCTATAATCTTTACACAAATTATCTCCCCTCAGCAAAGTAACTTCTCCAAAGCTGTTAACCATATTTCATCTTATATTGCTTCAGAAGAATTCAATCAATTAAAAAAAGAGATTGGAGATTTATCTGCAGCAGATTCAATTTACCGGGTTGCTTTAAATTTTACAGAAAATGATTATTCAGAAGCATTGCTTGCTCTTTGTTTTGCAACCGTTCCATATAAAGAAGTACCAATTGTAATTCCTTTAATAAAATCAGTGTGGAATTATCCTCTTGTTTCTGCCGATGATTCAATTTATAATTTGAAAAATGAAAATCTTCCCAACAGATTTTTTTATGATACTCCGTTAAATGATTATGGAGACAAGGATAAACTTGCTCATTTCTTTGGCTTCACTTTCCTTTCGTATTCTAACATGGTTTTTGATTTCGGAAATCTAATTGGTTATTTTATAGAAGCTTTTGAAGAGGATTTTAAGGTTCAATCTTTTGTTGATTACCGGGACCTGGAAGTAAATTTCCTGGGAAAATGTTTCGGTAAACTTCTTAAAGAAGATAAATCAATTCTCCCTTCACAGGTCTTGGTTATGCGAACACTTTATTTTTTTGGAAACCCGCTATGAAATCAATTATCATTATAGATGATGAAAAAGAAATTTGCGAAAGCATAAAATTCATTCTTGAATATGAAGGATATTCAGTTGAGACTTCTACATCAGCATCAGTAGGAATAAATAAAATTTCTTCCGGTAGTTTTTCTGCACTTCTTCTCGATATACAAATGCCTGAGATGAGCGGCTTTGAAGTATTGAAGAAAGTGAAAGAGATTAATCCTTTTCTTTCTGTAATAATTATTTCTGCACATGGAAGTGTTGAGAATGCTATTAAAGCAACCAAGCTTGGTGCATTTGATTTTATAGAGAAACCGATTGACAGGGATAAACTTCTTATCAGCGTAAGGAATGCAGCTGAACAATCCAATCTCATTGCTGAAAATAAGGAGATTAAGAAAAGTCTTATTGGCGATGGAAAAATTCTCGGCAGCAGCAAAGTAATCACAAGCATTCTCGAAATTATTGATAGAGTTGCTCCACTTGATACAAGAGTTTTAATTACTGGAGAAAACGGAACCGGTAAAGAGCTTGTTGCAAGAGCAATTCATGATAAAAGTGATAGGAAAGATAAACCTTTTATAGAAGTCAACTGCGCAGCAATCCCAAATGAATTAATTGAATCTGAATTATTCGGGCACGAGAAAGGTTCCTTTACAGGAGCTTTCCAGCAAAGGATTGGAAGATTTGAACTCGCTAACAAAGGAACTTTATTCCTTGATGAGATTGGCGATATGAGTTTGCAGGCGCAAGCAAAAGTTTTACATGCATTGGAGAGCGGCAGGATTGAAAGAGTAGGAGGAGCTAAAAAAATTGAGGTTGATGTAAGGGTAATTTCAGCAACTAACAAAACTTTAAAAGAGGAAATTGAAAAAGGAAATTTCAGGGAAGATTTATTTCACAGGTTAAATGTAATTCCAATTCATATTCCACCGCTTCGGGAAAGAGCAAATGATATTAAAATACTTATAGAGCATTTTGTAAATGATATTGCAGTTAAACATAAAAAGCCCGCTGTAAAATTCAGCGATGATTCAATTTCATTAATGCAGAGTTTGCCATGGACAGGAAATGTACGTGAGCTAAGAAATGTTATTGAAAGGATTATGATTCTTATTGATAAGAGAGAAATCAAAAGAAATGATATTGAATTTCTTGCTATATCAGGCCAATCAAAGATTGATGATATAATTGAAGGAAGCAATTCATTCCAGGAATTTAAAGAGAAAGCAGAAAGAGCATTTATACTCAAACAGCTCAAAGCAAATGATTGGAACATCAGTAAAACAGCAGACGTTCTTGATATTCAACGGAGCCATCTTTATAATAAAATGAAGAAGTATGATATTGAATCCCAGCGGGACAGGAAGGAAGATTAATTATGGCTGACACTATTTTTTCAAAAATTATTAATAAAGAAATAAAAGCAGATATAGCTTTTGAATCGGATAAAGTGCTTGCTTTCAGAGATATAAGCCCGCAGGCTCCCGTTCATATCATTATTATTCCAAAAGTAGAAATTCCAAGAATAAATGATTTTGATAGTAAAAAGCATTCTGCTCTTTTAGGTGAAATGTTTGATGCTGCCAACAAGATTGCAAAAGATTTGAAGATTGATGATGGTTTCCGCTTAGTAATAAATAGTGGTGAGAAAGGCGGACAAACTGTTTTTCATCTCCACATGCACCTGCTTGGCGGAAGACAGATGAACTGGCCTCCGGGATAAGAAGCCCATCCCAAACCCTTCCCAAAGGGAAGGGTTTAAAAATCACAACAGTAGTTCTATTTCAATAAATACACTAAATTAACATTAGTGTTAATTATCTGTATTTAACTAAATGAGAATAACCGATATAAATAAAAGTAATAAACTTGTTCTTTCTATTGAAGATCTTGCTCAGAATCTTTCGATCAGCATTGAATCAGCAAAAGTAACAGCTACCAGGTATATAAAGCGCGGTCTCTTATTTAGAATTAAAAGGAACCTTTACATAACACCTGAGAAATTCAAAGCCCTTAACGAATTTAACCTCTTTCAACTTGCCAATCTTATTCAGACTCCATCTTATATTTCTCTTGTAAGTGCACTAAGTCACTATAACATTTCAACTCAACAATTACAGGGAGTTGTTGAATCTGTTGCACAAAAAAGAAGTAAATCTTTTAAAGTTAAAGATGTTGAATTCAGATATTTCTTAGTCAAGAAAAATTATTACAATG
>CAYNUV010000209.1:0-5821 GCA_964400245.1 uncultured Ignavibacteriaceae bacterium | reverse complement strand
CACTCCCCTGCCATGAGTTCCTGCTCTTAACATCTGGTTTGATGGTGAATAATCGAGATGCATAATTACTGTGTTGGGAAGACCATCATCCATTTCTGTCCAGGTTGTTCCGTCATCCTGTGTTAAAAACACACCAATATCTGTTGCAATAAAATATGTATTAGGATTAACATTATCATAAGTGTAAATAAAGATATCATTAACAGGCGAATCCGGCAGATTACCGTTTATATTAATCCAGCTTGTTCCACCGTTTGTTGTTTTATAAACTTTAGATGTTCCAAATCCAGAGAAGGTAAGAAAAGCAATGCTTGAATTCTCCGGATGGACATATACAGAAGTAATTGTTCTTGATGGAAGACCTGTTGTAACATTGCTCCAGTTAACACCGGCATTAATAGATTTAAATACCTGTGAACCGGAAGCAGAATACATTATTAAAGGATCAGTTTTGCTTATTGTCATTTCTCTAACAGCACCAGAACCATTTACATTCGCTGAAATTGCAACCCAGTTTCCGCCATTGTCTGTTGATCTGTAAATCTTTTGTCTTGCAACATAAAATATACCTGAGGTATTTGGATGAGCAATAATTGGTGCAACCCAGGCTACATTTTCAGAAGCTATACCACTTGTTGCATCGTTCCAGGTAGTACCTCCGTTTGTGGTGCGTACCAAACCGCCGTTTTGAGTTTCACCAATAATAAAATTTGAATTAAACGGATTGAAACAAACTTCTCCTCCATCACCGCCAAAAGCTGCCGCCCAATTTAAAGTAGAAAAAGTTTGCTGAGTTCCATTATCCTGTGTACCTCCAAGAATTCTTCCCGGATCAAAAGGACTTGCAGTAATTCTGTAGAACTGAGTAAGGGTGAGATTCTGGTTTAAATTAACGAATGATGTACCATTATTTGTAGTCCTCCATATTCCACCATCATTTGTAACAATAAAGGTATTTGGATCTGTTGGGTGAAAGAAAAGATTATGCTGATCTACATGAACGTTTCCGCCTGTATAACCATTAGTAATATTAGTAAAAGGTGCTGCCCCATTTGTCGTCCTGTAAACATCAATGGTTCCTATGTAAGCATGATCAGGATTCCATGGATTTACTTTACAATGAAGATCGTACCATGCTTGTCCTCCATTAAAACCGGAAGTTAATAAACTCCAGTTAACTCCATAATTTGTCGATTTATAAGCAGCAACGGAACTGCCTGAATAAACTGCCGCATACATAACAGAAGGATTGCTTCTACAATAATCAAAATGCGTTCTTGTTCCTGAGCCAAGCCCTGATGAAAATGTAGAAAATGTAGCTCCTCCATCAGTTGATCTTCTCAGACTTATTCCCGAACCAACTGCGAAAGCTGTATCACCGGTTAATGAAAATAAAGCATCATCACATCTGCCGGATAATAATAGAGCCCAGCTTGTTCCTGCATTTGTGCTTCTATATAAACCCGATGATCCTAATGCAGCAAGTAAATGATTGCTGTTACCCGGTCTGATAATTATTCTCGATACATAAGTTGATGCAGGCAGCCCGCTGGTAATTTGTGTCCAGGTTATTCCGGCATCTGTTGATTTTAATATTCCTGCACCATAGTATGAAGCACCGCTGTAAGTTGCTTCACCGGTTCCTGCATAAATAATATTTGTGTTTGCAGGATCTAAAACAATTGATCCCATTGCCATTGAAGGCTGATCATCCGTTAATGGCTGCCAGTTTATACCGCCATCAATTGATTTCCAGACACCACCGTTTGCTGGACCGATATAAATAATATTTGGATTTGTGGGATCGTAAGTTCCTGTGATAATTCTCGAAGATATATTCCCATAATCATAATAGTAACCGGGTTTTGGACCTAAACTAACCCATGTTATATTTTCAACTGTACCATTAGTAACTCTTTGAGCATTACGTTGCTTAATAGCATTCTGATACGCATTTTCAGGAATGAACTCATTCGGGAATGCACGCTGTTCATAAAACCACCATTCACGGCCAAATGGTTTTTTATTCTTAATTTCTTCCGGTGCAGAAGTATAAACACTGTTTTCCAGCAGTGCATCTTTATAATCAATCTGAGCAAAGTTAACTGAACAAAAAAGGGAAAGCAGAGCAAACTGTATTAATTGTTTCATCAGAACAGCCTTTAATTTTTATTGATTGTAAATTACCCTTATCAAAAATAAATCCAACCAAAATACGCTTAAATGTGTTAATTTATGTGTGTTAACAGGAGCAATTTTCTTTTTTACCGACTCTTAAATATCATTTAGTTAAAATAAAATGAACAAACTCGAAGCCTTAAAAAAATATTTTGGATATGAAAGTTTCCGCAGTGGACAGGGAGAAATAATAGAATCAATCTTGCAGGGTGAAAACGTACTTGCAGTTCTTCCGACAGGTGCGGGCAAATCAATCTGTTATCAAATACCTGCTTTAATATCAGATAACTTTTCAATCGTAATATCTCCGTTAATCGCTTTAATGAAAGACCAGGTTGATTCACTAAATCAGGAAGAGAAAATATCTTCTTTCATAAACAGCACCATGACTTTCGGGGAAAGTGAAGATGTTCTTCAGAATATTGCTTTTGGGAAAACTAAACTCCTTTATGTTGCCCCTGAAAGGCTTTCAAATATTAATTTTGCAGAGAGATTAAAAAAACTTAATCCATCTTTTTTGTTTATTGATGAAGCTCATTGTATAAGCGAATGGGGACATAACTTTCGCCCAAGTTATACCAGGATTAAAGAATTTATTGATTACGTTGGAATACAAAAAATTTCTGCATTCACTGCAACTGCCACACCGGAAGTAATTAAAGATATTGTTCATCAGCTTGGATTTAAAGAACCGACAATTATTGTAAAAGGATTTGAGCGTGAAAATCTTCACCTCAATGTAATCATTGCAAAAAAGAAAAATGAAAAATGTCTCGAGCTTCTTTCAAGAAATAAAACTCCTGCTATTATTTATACATCCTCCAGGAAAAAAACAGAAGAAGTTTCTGAATATCTCAACATGCATAGAATTAAATGTACATACTATCATGCAGGATTATCACCAATCGAAAGAAAAAAAGTCCAGGAGGATTTTTTGCAGGATGTTGTTCCTGTAATTGCTGCAACAAATGCTTTTGGAATGGGCATAGATAAAAAGGATATAAGAATTATTATTCATTACAACACTCCCGGCTCTATTGAAAATTACTACCAGGAAATCGGCAGAGCAGGAAGAGATGGGAAAGAATCGGATGTGTTTTTACTTCATGATGAACAGGACATTAAGATTCAGAATTACTTTATTTCCCAGTCACATCCTAATAAAGATATAATTCAAAAAATCTACAATGCTTTTTGCGATTATGGCAGAGTTGCTCTAGGGAATATTTCTGAAAGAGAAATTCCATTAAACAAGGATTTCATTTCTGCCTATGTTAAAAAAGAAATTTCAAAAGGATTAATTTATGCTTCATTAAGATTTCTTGAATCAGCCGGTTACCTCAAGCTTCTTTCTGAATATGACAGGAAAGAAAAAATTCAGGTCCTTTGGAACAGGGAAAGATTAAAAGATTTTGTTAAAGGTTCTTTAAATATTTCTTTAAAAGAATTGATACTCCTTCTTGTCAGGGAATTCGGTAGCGAAATTTTTATCCATCCTGTGGAGGTTTCCATTTCTCAATTTTCTTCCAAACTTGGATTGGATTTTTATGAAACAAATGAAACCCTGAGCATTCTTAACAACATGGGAATAATATCTTATGAAGAACCTTTATCCAATGAAAGTGTTATTCTTTCCAGACCAAGAGTTGAAGAAAAATATTTAAAGCTGGACTATAAAAAGATTCTGGAAAGTTATCTCAACCTGCAGAATAAAGTTGAAAAAATGGTTGATTATGTTTTTACGGATAACTGCCGTTTCCAGTTTATCCTTAAATATTTTGGTGAAGACTTACAAGGTTATAATTGCAACAAATGCGACCGGTGTTTGAATGATACGAAGTTTAGTGAAAATGTTAGAGAATATATTTCTGAAGTTGTACTTAAAACTCTGGCCGAAAGCAAAAAAAATTTAACAGAAAATCTTCTTATAAATATTTTAAGAGGGACAGCAAAATCTTTTGAGAATCCGGATATTTCATCTTTTGGTGTTTGCAGAAACTACAACCGTGAAGAATTAAAAGGCTTTATTCGTTCATTAACTGAAAAAGGATTAATTGAAGAAATAAAAGATAAAGCAAGAGTCTTAAAAATTTCAAACAAAGGTTTGCAGCAAGTTGGACAGGAGATCATTCCGGGTTTAATTGATGATACAGACGATTACGAAGAAAATCTTGTCCTCTTCAATTTATTAAGAGAATCGAGAAGCAAAGCTGCAAAAAAGTTTAGCCAAAATGGATTGATAATTTGTCCTGATGAGACTTTAAGAGAAATTGCAAAACAAAAACCTTTAACAAAAGAAGAGTTCTTATCTATCCAAAACACAAATCCGCGTATGTTTAATAAAATCGGTGAGGATTTTCTTGAGATAATAAGGAATTATAAAGACGAGCCCAAATCCAGTTTAACGTCAGCACAGGAAAGAATAATTCCTGCTAACATACAGGAAACATATTCTTTGCTTAAGAAAGGTTATACTTTAAAAGATATTTCCCAGTTAAGGAAAATTTCGGAAGCAATAATCTCAATGCAGATTGAAAGCATAATCGAATATGAACCGGAAATAAATATAGAGCACCTTTTCAATTTAAATGAATTAAAAAAGATTAAATCTGAAATTGAAAAAGGTTATGATGATTTGAAGGATCTAAAACTGCGGTTAGAAAATTCTATTACTTACCCGATGTTGAGAATAGCAGTGGCTAAGTATAAGAGCCCAACCCCATCCCAAAGGGAAGGTGCTTTTTGAAAAGCTAAGTTTAACTTTGGAAACTAATACAATTTATTTTTTCATAAAAATTATTGGGATTTTAAATTCATCATCCCGGTAAAAGATATATTCCTTTGAGTTAATGCAAAGTTGATTTGGATAAAGGATAGGTCCCTTCAAAGAGAGGAATTTAAAAAGCCCTCTCCTTTGGAGAGGGTTGGGAGAGGCTTTCCAAATGTGCTGTTACCTTATCAAAAAAAACTTCCCATCTCTTTGAATCTTCATTGTAATATTTAATCGTCTCATCATACTCTTTTTCACTAACATTATGTTTCTTCAAAACAGATAATCTCAAACTATCCAAACCTTTATCATTTAAAGAAACAGTATCCCGGGCGATAAGCAAATCGGTATAAATTAAAACAAGTTTATCTTCTTCAATTATTTTATCATCTGAACAACCGGAAAGCACCCACCAACTTCCAAAAAGAAAAAGTAAAAGAAATAATATTATTGGAGAGTGAGAATTAAATTTATGCATGTCATCAAAATTGCCGCGGTTTAGAATTATTTTTTTGCAGATTGAAGACTGACTATTATGGATTGGTTGCCTCAATTCATTTTTTTACTTGCCTGGAACAGAACCTTTTTTTCTTTCTCACTAAGATTCTGATAACCGGACTGACTAATCTTATCAAGTATCTTGTCAATCTCTTCCTGGGTTACTTCTTCTTTATCTTTAATTTCATAAAACTCAGCATCCTGAACTTGTTCTTTCTTTTTGAACTTATCTTTTATTCCTCCTAAAGGATTAAAAGGTTTAGAAGTACGGTAGGATGATTTATTGAAAAGTTCTTTTAAAAGAACCTGTGAGTTTTTATCAATAATTATAAAAATAAAACCTGCTAAAGCTCCTCCCAGATGAGCTAAACGTGC
>CAYNUV010000208.1:0-5827 GCA_964400245.1 uncultured Ignavibacteriaceae bacterium | reverse complement strand
TTGCTGCAATGGGTTTGGGAGTTCTTGCAACCTGGGCATTAATAAGTTTTTTTTCAAGTCTTGCAACAGGTACACATGTTTTAGTAGCCAGAAAATTTGGGGAAAAAGATTATAATGCATGTTCATTAGTATTAATTAATTCTATCATTATTGCAATTACAGTTGGAACCTTTGTTGCACTTTTTGCTGTTTTAGCTGCCCACCCTGCTGCTAATTTTTTTGCCGCAGATAAAACTGTTGGTAAATATGCGGGAGATTTTATATTCTATCGTTTTCTGGGTATTTCTTTTTTTCTTATTTCAGTTTCTTTCAGGGGATTTTTCTTTGGGATAAAAAAGACCAACTTACAAACCTGTTAAATATATTTTTTAATTACATCTTTATTTATGGAAAATTTGGAATGCCGAAAATGGGTGTTGCCGGATCGGGGTTAGGTTCTACCTTTGCTACAATATTTGATGCATTATTTTATTGTGCAGTAATCCTACCTCCTATTTATAGAAAACAATACAGGATATTTAAAAACTTAAAACTTAATTTTAATATCATAAAGACTATTTATAAGATTTCTCTTCCCGTATCTTTTCAAAACATTTTCATCCTGGTCGGCTTCTTAAGCTTTGTAGCAATTACAGGCTTAATAGGTACAACAGAACAGGCTGCTACACAAGCTGTAATAAGCACATTATTTATATCTTTTCTTCCCTGCTTTGGATTTGGAATTGCAGTTCAAACATTAGTAGGAAATAATTTAGGATCAGGAAAATTTAAATTAGCTAAAATATATGGTTTTGAGACTGCTAAAATAGCAACATATTACACACTAACACTTGGAATAATTTTTATTACTATACCGCAGTATGTTCTTCTGATAATTACAAATGATCAATCTATAATTGAAATTGCAAAACCTGTTTTAAGAATTGCAGGGTTTGCCCAGATATTTTATGCAACAGGTGTTGTATTTGCAAATGGGCTTCAGGCAGCAGGTAAAACATTTTTTGTTATGATGGCTGAAGTAATAACAAATATTTTAATTTTTGTTCCGCTTGCTTACTTTCTTGGTGTTTATCTAGAGCTTGGATTATTTTGGGCATGGATGGCATTACCATTATATATAATAATTTATTCATCAGTGATATTTTATAAATTCAGATTTAGCGAATGGCAGAAATAATTAATATTAGATTTTCGAAAAGATCACTTGCAGCAAAAATAAAGAAGATCATAAGAAAAAAGATTTAACACCATAACTCTCAATGAATAATTATCGACAATCGAGCCACACTTATTATCAGGAATCTGATAGCTTAATGCCACACGTAACACACTTTCTTTTTCAAAAGTAAAATTATTAATGAATTAAGCTAAAGCATATCGCTACTCCGGCTTTCAGTTCGTAGATAGCTAAAACCCTGATATAACGGTAAAAACAAACAGTGGTTGTCATTTATAATCATTATGAGAAAGTGGCTACCTCTATTAACTGGTAACTGGCTAATTCTTTTTTTTTGAAAACTTTTACAAATTCCCATAAATTCATCCGGTTATTTATTAATTGTTTTTTTCTTGACATTAAATATTGTTAAGAATATATTTTAACTATGAAAAAATTGTACTTAGCAGTTTTTCTATTTATCATCTTTATAGTAACTCTCTTTGCAGGAGCTTACCTTAGAGATTTCAGAGGTTCGAGTGAAGGTGATAATGTAAGAATTGAGTGGGAAACAGGGGACGAATCAAATCTTCAATATTTTGTCATTGAAAGAAAAACTCCCGAATCAACATTTATTGAAATAGAAACAATTCAACCTAAAGGCAGCAATTCATTTTATTCATACCTTGATGAATCAGCTTATAAACAGAATGATTTGATTTTTATTTACAGGTTAAAAATTGTTGATGGCGGTGAACCTACTTATTCTAAAAATATTTCCGTATCGCCACCTATTTCAGGTTTCAAAAGAACATGGGGCAGCATTAAAGCAATGTTCAGGTAATTTACCTGATGTTCGTTTCTCTTCCTCAAACTCTCCCTTACATATTAACTTCCAAATGAAAAATTTTTATTCACTACTGTTTCTATTCCCAATACTTATCTGTTTAGGATGTTCTGGTTCAGAAAGATATACTAATGATGAAGAGGAATCTGAAATAACTATACTTGAAAATCAGGTAAGATTATTAATTGAAGAAAGTATAAGTGAAAAAGAAATCCTGATTGAATCGGAAAGTATTTTAATTGATACTGAAGGATTTAAAATTCAAATTAATCCGGGAGATAAATTATTTTTTTCAATTACTAATGGCCATATCAATCTTAAGTTCAAAGAAAATTACTATCAATCTGAATATTTTCTTCTTGTTTCTCATGATTCAAATAAACCTTTAATATATAATGAATTAAAACTAAGAGGGAAGTTAAGGTTTTTCAGCAATTTTAATTCTGTTTCTGTGATCAATATTTTAGATATTGATTCATACCTGAAAGGAGTTATCCCAAAAGAAATGCCGCTTGGTAAAGGAGAAGAGAATTATGAAGCACTTAAAGCTTTTGCTATTTGTGCAAGAACATATACTTTAATGAAAATGAAAAACGGAAAAAACTTCGATCTTCATATTGATACAAGAGACCAGGTTTATGGTGGGCTTGATGTTGAAAAACCAATTTCAAACAAAGCAGTTGAAGAAACAAAAGATTTAATCTTAACTTATAATAAAAAACCTGCTATTGTTTTTTATCATTCAACGTGTGGAGGAAGAACTGAAGATGTAAAAAATATTTTTGGAATAGATACGGCTTCCTATCTTTCCGGGATTGAAGATGGAACAAATCCTTACTGTTTAATTTCTCCTTCATTTGAATGGGAGGAAATTTTTAGTTCCAATCTTTTTATTGAAAGATTAAGACTTGCAGGATTAGTTGATTCTTTTTTTGATGTTCTGGAAAACGTATATATAGTAAACAGATTTGAATCCGGCAGAGTGAATGAATTAAGAATCGAATTAACATCTTCTGAAAAAGGGGAGAAAAAATCTGTAAGTTTATATGGTAATAATATCCGAAGTATTATAAGAACCGCTAGTAATAAAGGTATTTTAAAAAGCATCTGGTTTGATTTGTCTTTGGGTGAAAATAAAAACGTTATCATTCAGGGAAAAGGTTATGGGCATGGTGTTGGTTTATGTCAATGGGGGGCTGTAAGTCAATCAAGAGCAGGAAAAAATTTCAAAGAAATATTATCTCATTATTTTCCAGGTACAGAAATATCTTACATCCATGATAAAGACTAACCAAACAATTTATTTAGCTTCATCTTCTCCCCGAAGAAAGAAATTACTTGAGCAGTTGAATTTATCTTTTAAGACAATCAAAGTTGATATTGATGAATCAATTAAAAAGGGTGAATCTCCTGTTAAAGCAGTTAAAAGATTGTCTTTAGAAAAAATGATTGAAGCGAAAAAGGAAATTAAAAAAGGAATTATTATAACTGCCGATACAATTATTGTTCTTAGAAAGAAGATAATTGGTAAACCTGTAAATAAAAAAGATGCAGAAAAAATATTAAGAAATCTTAGCGGGAAAACTCATATTGTTTACACAGGGTTTTGCATTAGCAATATTGAAAAAAATATTATTATAACCGATTACGAAAAAACATTAGTTACTTTCAGGGAATTAAGTCTTAAAGAAATAAAAGATTATATTGAAACCGGCAGCCCGATGGACAAAGCCGGCGCTTATGGAATCCAGGATGATTTTGGAGCTGTATTTGTAAATAAAATAAATGGCTGTTATTATAACATTGTTGGTTTACCACTCACTAAGGTTTATGCTGCTTTATTAAAGGTGCTTTAGTTGCTTAAGAAGATCAGGAAAAAACTTTTATTCTCTATTGCATTAGCCGGATTATTCTATCTCGGCTTCACTATCTATGCTGAATTTGGACAATTGATTTTTGCTTTTAAAAAATTTAATTGGTTGTGGTTACCGGTTATAATTGGTCTCTCTCTTTTTAATTATCTCACCCGGTTCCTTAAATGGCAGTATTATCTCTCTCTTCTTGAAGTTAAAATTAAAATCCCTGATTCGATTTCCATTTTTTTATCCGGTTTGGTAATGAGCATTACACCAGGAAAAATGGGAGAAGTTTTAAAATCTTACTTAGTAAAAGAAGTAACAGGAACACCGGTCAGCAAAACAGCGCCTATCGTACTTCTTGAGAGACTTACTGATTTTATTTCATTAATTATTATTGCAATTATTGGTGCATACTTTTTTGAGTTTGGAAAAGAAATATCTGTCGGTACCGGAATTTTATTTCTTCTTATCATTGTCGTGTTAAGTAATAAGAAACTTGCAATACCATTTATAAATTTTCTTGAAAAATTTAAATTCCTTGCTAAATATATAGTTAGTTTTCATCATGCTTATGAAAGCTCTTATAAGTTGCTAAGACTAAAACCGCTAATATTAATGCTATTACTAAGTGCTGTAGGGTGGTTCTTTGAATGTTTGGGATATCATTTAATTCTAAGTAATTTTGGAATAGAACTTGGATTGTTCTGGGCATCTTTTGCTTATGCATTTGCAACAATTGTAGGTGCAATAACAATGCTGCCCGGCGGATTAGGAGCCACTGAAGGTTCATTAACTTTTATGGTAATTCAAAAAGGTTATTCAAAAGAAATCGCAGTTGCTTCAACTTTTATTGTTAGAGTAGTTACTTTATGGTTCGCAGTTTTAATAGGCTTAATAAGTATAACTTTATATCAAATAAAATTCGGAAAGATTCCACTCGATACAGCTTCAAATCAGTAAATATGGAGATATAGAATGGGAAAGTATAAAAAGATTGTATTCCCACAAGATGGTGAAAAAATATCAGTTGTAAACGGAAAATTAAAAGTACCGGATAATCCTGTAATTGCTTTTATAGAAGGTGATGGTACTGGATCCGATATTTGGAAAGCATCCAAATTAGTTTTTGATGAAGGAGTTAAAAAAGCATATGATGGTAAAAAGAAAATTGCCTGGATGGAAATATATGCAGGTGAAAAAGCATTATATGTTTACGGTAAGAAGAAATGGCTTCCTGAAGAAACTGTTGATGCAATAAGAGAATATACTATTGCAATTAAAGGACCTTTGACAACTCCAATTGGCGGTGGCATCAGAAGTTTAAATGTAGCATTAAGACAGCTTCTTGATCTTTATGCCTGCGTGCGTCCTGTAAAATATTATTCAGGTGTTCCAAGCCCGATGAAGTCTCCTCAAAAGCTGGATATAGTTTTATTCCGTGAAAACACAGAAGATGTTTATTCAGGAATTGAATTTAAATCCGGCACCGATGAAGCTGAACAATTAATCAATTATATAAATAAAAAGTTTGATAAGAATATAAGAATTCCATCCGGGATTGGTATAAAACCGATGAGCGAATTTGGATCAGCAAGACTCGTAAAAAAAGCAATTGAATATGCTATAAGCAATAAAAGAAAAAGCGTTACTCTCGTTCACAAAGGTAACATAATGAAATTTACTGAAGGCGCTTTTAAAGAATGGGGTTACAATCTGGCGAAAACAGAATTCAGAGATCAGGTTGTAACAGAAGATGAATTATGGAAAGAATACAATGGTAAAATGCCTGAAGGAAAAATTCTTATTAAAGATAGAATTGCCGATAGTATGTTCCAGCAATTACTTCTAAGACCGGATGAATATGGTGTTTTAGCAACACCAAATCTTAATGGAGATTATCTCTCTGATGCAGCTGCAGCACAAGTTGGCGGACTTGGAATGGCTCCGGGTGCAAACATAAGTTAC
>CAYNUV010000207.1:0-5828 GCA_964400245.1 uncultured Ignavibacteriaceae bacterium | reverse complement strand
TGAAAAAGTAACTAATAAATCCAAATCACTTTTTCTTTTTTGTTCATTTCTAACGAATGAACCAAAAACTTCTATACTATTTACATTATAATTCTTTTGAATGTAAGGAATAGTTTTTCGTAATTCTGATAATATTTTTTTTAACTCTTTGCTCATCATTTATTCTCTTTTCACTCCGGTACATGAACAAGAAAATATTCTTTTGCAGATTCACCGATTGATTTAGCTTCTTTAAGTGTCATATGCATTTCATCAGGAGTATCTTCATCGTGTCCGGCTTCAATTATTGCAAGATCGGAACCTTTTGCCTGCTTAACCAGATCATCACAATAAGCAGTATCCCCGCCGTAGCAAATTTTTAAACCATTATAAGTAAACTTATAGCCCAAAGCAGGAACCTGACGTGTTGTTTTACCATCGTGTAAAAACTCTTTATGTATCACAGGGAAAGGCCGAACAATAACATTATTACTATTAAACACAGTATGCTTATTAATTTCCTTTAAGTTTATTTCATAAGGAAGAGTTTTAGAATAAACTTTTTTAAAAGCATTATGAATACTTTCTATTTCAACACAGCCTTTGGGAAAGTGAATAGAAAGAGGAGTTTTTTTATTCATAACACGCATATATGTTAGTAATGACCAAACACCTCCAACATGATCATGATGACCGTGAGTTATAAAGAGGTCCGAAATACTCAGGATTTTATCTGTTCCAATTTCATTATTCAAATCACGCAATATTCCGTCGCCCGGATCAACTGCAAAAAGATTTTTTCCCGCTTTGATTAAAATACCGGTGGCAATATTAGGGATGGAACAAAATATTTTTATATAAAATTTCTTTTTTTTCCAAACTAAAGGATATCTCTGAGCTAACATTTTTTTTATTAGAATGTTTGTTGTTTAAAGTATTTACAGTTCTTGGTATTCTTACATCTTGCAAATATATTAAAGGAATAACTTTCAAAATTAAAACCGAGTTTGTCACTTATCTGTTGAGGAAGTTTCTTTATATGAGCATCAACAAATTCAACAATTCTTCCGCAATCAACACATATTAAATGATCATGACTTTGTCTTTTATAATTACTTTCATACCGGGTTATATTTTCGCCAAAATTCCTTTTACTTAAAAGCTCGCATTGTACAAGGAGTTCTAAGGTTTTGTAAACGGTTGCACGGGAAACTCTTGAGTGATTGTTTTTCATAAGTATATAAAGGTCATCCGCGCCGAAATGACCTTCATAATCAATAGTAGCATCCATCACTTCAAATCTTTCTGGTGTGATTCTGTTTTTTTCACTTTTCAAAAAGTGCCGGAATATTTCTCCTGCCTGAGGATGTTTCAATTTTTTAACATTCCTGTTTAATGATTTTTATGTAAAAATATACTTGGCAGATAAGAATAGCAAGAATAAGAATAACAGACCTAAAGAATTTCAATTAATTCCGAAAGTTCTTAATCCATTGACAGTGATTAAGGTTAAAAGGTAAGCTCCAAAAGTAAAAATAATAACTTGCAAAACCGGAATTCTCCAGCCGCCGGTTTCTTTTCGCGCAACTGCCACAGTAGATAAACATTGTAGTGCAAAAACAAAGAATACAATCAATCCTGTAATTGTAGCTGTTGTAAACAATTTTTGCCCGGTGTTTCCAATCTCAGCTTTCCGCATTGAACTTAGCATTGATTCCTGCAATGTTTCTTCATCATCTGTTACTTTGAAGATTAATGCTAATGAGCTGACAAAAACTTCACGCGCAGCAAAAGCAGCAATCAAAGAAACACCGACTCTCCAATCCATTCCAATCGGATTCATCACTGGCTGGATTAATTTTCCTAGATCGGAGGCATACGAACCAGCTAATCTTTCGACACTCTGAATTTCCATAACTTCTTCATCCGTTAAACCCTTAGTATCAACTTGCGGATTACTATTGGGGAAATATGTTAAGAACCAAAGTATGATAGAGAAACCTAAAATGATTGGACCTGCTTTCTGGAGATATGCTTTTGCATTCATATAAGAATGAGTGATAATAAAATTAAGCTTTGGTTTCCTGTAAGCAGGGAGTTCGATAATGAATGATGAATTATCTTCTTCTTTAACAATTTTATGTTTGAACTTATTTAATATAGCTGCAACAATTATAGAACTTGTAATGCTGAAAATATAAATTGATGCAAGAATAATTCCACCAAGCCAGGATTTATCCATAGGTAATAGAAAAGCTATTAGCAAAGTATAAACAGGAAGTCTTGCACTGCAGCTCATTAAAGGTAAAATAAAAATTGTAAGAATTCTTTCTCTTCTGTTTGGAATTGTTCGTGCAGCAAGCATTGCCGGAATAGCACATGCAAAACCCGATAACATCGGTACAAAAGATTTTCCGTTTAACCCGATTTTAGAAAGAGGTTTATCTACAAGCATTGCACCTCTTGCCAGGTAACCGGTATCTTCAAGCAACCCGAGAATTAAAAAAAGAATTAATATCTGTGGAAGAAAAACAAGAACAGAACCTGTTCCGCTGATTATTCCTGTTGAAATGAAATTAGAAAACAAATTGTTACCAAGTAATAAAATTGTTTCACTAGAAAGGAACGCAAAAAAATCATCAAATAGAGTTATTAATGGATCTGCAAGCCAGAATATAGAAGTAAAAGTAATGGCCATTATAATAAAGAAAAAGAGTGGCCCAAGAGTTTTGTGCAAAAGAAATTTATCAATCTTTAATGTAGTTGAATCAACGGTATTATTTATTTTTTTTTCTATGCTCGAATTAAGAATATTTAACTGAGTATTGACTGCTTCCAGGTCAAAACCATTTCCATTAGAGTGAATTTTATAGATAACATGGTTTTCAATTTTTTCTATCTCTTTAAAGAGACTTATTAACGATTGCTGTGTATGATTAGTTAAATTTTTGTTAATTATTTTTTCATCAGATGATTTTATTTTCTCCAAATGAAGTGATGCGACACTAATTAATTTATTAACTCCTTCGCCGGTTCTTCCATCTATTTGAACAATTTCACAATCAAGGAAGATTTTAAGTTTGGCAATTGAAATCGCAAGTTTTTTCTTTTCCAAAAGATCATTCATCGTAAGAGCTACAACTAATTTAAAACCACATTCCTGAAGTTGCCTGACAAGCAGTAAATGTCTTGCTAGCTGGCTTGAATCTACAGTTACAATGAGAAGATCGGGTTCACCAAACAATGGATGACGGAAGAGAGCTTCAACAGCAATTTTTTCATCTGGTGAATTGGGAGAAAGTGATACAATTCCGGGAGAATCAATTACATTTGCTTCAATATTAAATTTTTTTAGAAGTCCTGAAATTGAATATTCTACTGTAGCACCGGGATAATTTACTGTTTTGTAATTTTTTCCACTAAGAAAATTAAAGAGAGTAGTCTTACCCGAATTTGGAGGTCCAACTAAAGTAATAAGAGAAATTTTTTCGGCAACCTGAATGTTCATGAAACTTTAATACAATCAGCTTCATTTTTCCTGATTGCAACTAATGATCCACGGATTGAAAATGCCAATGGGTCATTAAAAAACGATTTTGTTATAAGCTCAATTTCTTGGCCGGGTGTAAATCCTATTTCGATGATTCTTTGAGAAGAAGGGTGAGAGAAGTCAATTTCGCTGATTTTAACTTTTTCACCGTAATTTAATTCAGAAGCTTTTTTCATATTATCTAACTTAAAATATTATCAAGATTTAGTCTACATAAAGATAAGTCGTCCTTGGAAGAAAAGCAAGATAAATCATTAACTTATATTTCTATCATCATAGTGATTATTAAGAATTTGAATTTACTTGTTTAGTGCTTTAGTTATTTTTAATTGATATTTTTAACTTTATTCGTTAAAAAAACAATTATTAGTCATCAAAAATCAGAAGTTTTAATGGAATCAACCAAAGCGAAAAAGCAGAATATTAATTCTGAAGAAGTGTCGAAGGTAATTCCTACCAGGGATGAACAAGACAGAGTTATTTATTTCTTTGATCAGAAAACCAGGCGATATCATTATATGAGTTCAGGAATAAGCAACCTTTCAGGTTATTCAATTGAAGAACTTAATAAGATTGGATTTAAAAATATTGTTAAAGAGGTTATTAATAATAAAAGAGATTCTTTTACTCCTTCAAAGAATGAAATGAAGGAGGTTGTTGAGGAGTTTAGTGCTGCATATCTGATTGAAACAAAGGACAAAGAGAGAAAATGGATTGAAGATAATGCATTTACTAAACTGGATAGTAACGGTAAAAGAGTTTTCAGTGTAGGTGTTTTACGTGATGTTACTGAGTTCAGGAAAAATATTGATGAACTTGTTGATGATAAAAAAAGATTTGAAGCTATACTTAAACTTGCAGATGTAATTTTCCTGATGATAGATAAGAATAAAAATATTTCTTTATTAAACCAAAAGGGATGTGAAATTTTTGGTGTAAAAAATGTAATGAGCAGGCATTGTGAAGTATTACTGACTGACAGGATTAAAAAGGAATCTACCCGTTTGTTCAGTAATTTTATGGACCCGCAATCAAAAGGTAATGATAAAGTTGAAATCAAATTTCAAACTTCCTCGGGTGATGAACATTTAATCAGCTGGCAAAAAACAATTCTTAAAGATGAAAAAGGAAATGTAACTTCAATTGTTGCTTCAGGGCAGGATATAACTGAAAAGAAAAAGGAAGAAAATATTCAGAAAGTTATTTCACATATTCTGCAGGCGGCCAATACAGTAAGAAATCCTGCTGAATTATTTAAATTCATTCATAAATCTATTTCCGAATTAATGCATATAGAAAACTTTTATATAGCATTTCACGATAAGGAAAATGACTTGATAACGTTTCCATATTTTATTGATAAATATGATGACGATGCGCCCCCGATCAAATTTGGAAATGGTTTAACAGAATATGTTATAAGGAAAGGAGAATCTGCTCTTGTTGATAAGAAAATGGATGATGAATTGGTAGCAAAAGGCGAAATTGAATTAATAGGAACTCAATCTGAAATTTGGCTTGGCGTTCCTCTTAAAATAAAGGATAAAACAATTGGTGCCCTGGTTGTCCAGGATTATAAGGATAAGTTTACATATACAGAAAAGCATAAAGTAATACTTGAAGCAATTTCTCATCCTGTTTCAATGGCGATTGAAAGGAAAAGAGTTGAACAGGAAAGAGAGAAACTAATTGCAAAACTAAGTGAACTTAACGATTCAAAAGACAGATTATTTTCCTTAATTTCTCACGATCTCAGGAGTCCTTTTAATTCTTTACTCGGATTTTCAGAAATCCTGACTACGGAATATGATTTATTAACAGATGATGAAATAAAAGAATACCTGAATGTAATTTATGAAGCCTCAAAGAACCTATATGGAATGACAAACAATCTGCTTCAATATTCACGGTTTCAAACCGGAAGGATTGATTTTAAACCTGCAAAAATTAATCTTGAAAAGTTTATTGGGAACAGCGTTAAATTGTTGCGGGGGAACATTGTAAAAAAGGAAATTGATTTTAGAATTAATATAGAACCAAAGCTTCATATCTTCGCTGATGAAGATTTATTGAATTCCATTATTCAGAATCTTGTTTCAAATGCTATTAAGTTTACATCAAAAGAGGGAGCTGTTACTCTATCAGCACATGTAAAAGATAATGATAAATCTAAGGTTGAATTGGTTGTTGAAGATTCGGGAATAGGAATAAACGAAACGGATATGAAAAAAATTATGAAAGGTGAAATGTTTTCTACTCCCGGAACAGATAGGGAATATGGAACAGGTTTAGGCATGGT
>CAYNUV010000206.1:0-5872 GCA_964400245.1 uncultured Ignavibacteriaceae bacterium | reverse complement strand
TATTGCCCGGATGTTCCGGTAACTTTAAATGGATAAAGAATATCTTCGCGTGAAACCTGCTGAGGAAATACTTTTTCAAATTCTTGCTTGTTAATAGTAACTTTACCATTACCGTTTCTTAAAATTATTCTTGCTACAGATGTTTTTCTTCTTCCAATAAAAATTTGATCTGCCATTATTTCTCCATCAAGTTTAATAGTTCCGGTTTCTGTGCAGCATGAGGATGTTCTTCACTTGCATAAACTTTTAACTTTTTTAATAGTTTATCACCTAACCTGGTTTTGGGAAGCATTCCTTTAACAGCGTTTTCAATTACAAATTCCGGTTTCTTAGCTATTAGATCTTCAAAACTTATAGTCTTCAATCCGCCTGGGTATCCTGAATGATGAGAATAAGTTTTTAATAATTCTCTTTTTCCTGTAACCTTAACCTGTTTAGCATTAATAACTATTACAAAATCACCGGTATCGGCATTTGGAGTAAATATAGGTTTATTCTTACCACGAATTACTTTTGCAATTTCAGAAGCAAGCCTGCCAAGTACTTGATCTTTAGCATCAACGATGTACCACTTTTTATCGGCTTCTTCTGTTTTAATGAATCTTGTTATTTTTTCCTGTTTCAATGCTGTTTTTCTCCAAAAATAGTGCTTTTCATAAAAATTTAAGAAGCTAAAAATATAGTTACATCGCTTAAAAGTCAAGAAATTCAGTAAATCATTAATTCTGTTTGTATAAATCCAAATTAGGCATATCAAATTTTTGATAACCTGATGGGATTGCAAATAAATCATCCTTCAAGGACATTTTATCAACTGAAAGAACTTCCATAGAAGATTTTTTTTCGCCATCCTCCATAACTTCAACTTTCATTTGAAAATAATTTCCCTGTAATTTTTCCTGCCAATTATTCTGAGCTCCTTTATTCATTGGATTGACTAACATAAAAAAACTGCCAAGTTCATCCGTCATTCAGGCTTCAACTATACTATCATCATCTTGAATTACCCATTTTTCACATTTATACCCATTGATATCTTTAAATTCTCCAGTCTTGTTTACGTTCTGGGATTTACCTTCAGAATTCAAATCATTCTTGGGTTTATAACTCCTTTCACTTGATAGTTAGAAAAAAGATTTACCAAACTTTAGTGATTTTGCCATATTAAAAAAAACCGGCTGAAAAGATTTGAACGTTTCTTTACCTTTAACCATAAGTTTAAGTGAATAATCTTCATCAGTTTCAGTCCTAATATAAATTATTTGAGTTATATATCCCTCAAGTTCTTCAGGATCATTATAGTAAAAAATGTTCTCTTTGTGTTCAAGATTATTTTTATACCTCAATGGATTAAAAATATATTTTTCCTGAACATCCAGATGAATGTAAAGTGGGATTTCAAAATTATTTTGAACAGACCAGAATGTTACTCCATCAAGTTTGTTTTTTACATTCTGATCAAGATATGTCCACCCGTTTGGGTATCTAACTGAAACATTAAGTGTAGATTCTTTATAAATCTGCCTGATATCAGAAGTATCATATTCATCTTTACTAAAACTATAAAATTCAGGATCAATATTTTCTTTAATTGATTCTTCTGGATTTATGCTTTTCTCAACAGATTCATTTTTTAATTCAGTTTTTAAAGGTGATCCATTTTTCTGAAATGTTAAATAAACCGAATTGATTACCGGCTTATCAAATTGAAGATTAATTATATAAGCTGTTAAGAAAAATATAACACAGTGAATCAGAATTGACAGGAAAAGACTTAAGGACATATCTCCCGGTTTAATATTTTTAATTTGTTCCTGCATAACCAAAGTTAGTTTGGTATGGCTCTTTTATCAAGATAATTAGTTCAACATTTTATACTCAATTTCTTTGAGGCTAAAAAATTTTCCGTAAATTTGACGACTATTTAATAAAATTATTTACAAATATGAGATTTCTAATCACAGGCGGTTCAGGTTTTCTGGGAATAAATCTTATTCGTTACCTTTACCAAAGAAGTCAAGAAATAGTCTCACTTGATATTGCTGACTTTACTTATCCCGATATGAAGAATAAAATAAAAATCATTAAAGGTGATATCAGGGATAAGAATATTGTTGAGAAAGCGAATAAAAATATTGATGTTGTAGTTCATACTGCGGCAGCTTTGCCATTGTATAAAGCGGAAGATATTTTTTCAACTGATATAGAAGGAACAAAAAATCTTCTCGAAGCTGCTGAAAGAAATGGTGCTAAAAGATTTATTCATATATCTTCAACTGCTGTTTACGGAATTCCAGATCATCATCCATTATTTGAGAATGATAAGCTTGATGGAGTTGGTCCTTACGGCAAAGCTAAAATCCAGGCTGAGGAAGAATGTTTAAAGTATAGAAAAAAAGGAATGTGCATTCCAATCATCAGGCCAAAATCTTTTATTGGTCCTGAAAGGCTTGGAGTTTTTGATCTTCTTTACGATTGGGCAAAAGACGGCAGGGGTTTCCCAATGATTGGAAATGGAAAGAACCGTTACCAGCTTCTTGATGTTGAAGACCTTTGTGAAGCAATTTATCTTTGCTCAACTTTAGATGCAGAAAAAGTTAATGATACTTTTAACATTGGTGCAAAAGCATTTACAACAATGAGAGAAGATTACCAGGCAGTTCTCGATTTTGCGGGACATGAAAAAAAAATTGTTGGTCTTCCGGAAATGCCGATTATATGGACTTTAAGAATCCTTGAAACATTTAAACTTTCTCCGCTTTATAAATGGGTTTATGAAACAGCATCAAAGGACTCATTTGTTTCAATTGAGAAAGCAGAAAAAATTATTGGCTATAGACCAAAATTTTCCAACAAAGATGCTTTGATCAGAAATTATAAATGGTACATTGAACACATTGATGAATTCAAAAACACAAGTGGTATTTCCCACCGTGTTCCATGGAAGCAAGGAATTTTAAGATTTGCAAAAATCTTTTTTTAATCTGTGGATAAATTGATTTCAGCTTTGTTTAAATATTTTTATATTTAATCTTACCAAGCAAGAAAAAGGAGTGTGTAATGGCAAGTAAAAAAGATTTTCTTAAAGAAACTATACAGCATATTGATATAAAAAAATATAATGTTGTTCCAATGGTAGATGCAATGGAAAAGATGGCTTTCTCTGCGAGAGATTTAAGCCGTGCCGCTAAAATTTATGATAAGATGATTAATGATAAAGAATGCGGAATTATTTTAACTCTTGCAGGAAGTTTGTTTAGCGCAGGATTGAAAAAAGTTGTTTACGATCTTGTAATGAACAACATGGTTGATGCAATTGTTTCAACCGGTGCAATAATGGTTGATCAGGATTTTTTTGAAGCTCTCGGTTTCAAACATTACAAAGGAACTCCGTTTAGTGATGATAATCTCTTAAGAGATCTTCACATTGACAGGATTTACGATACTTATATTGATGAAGATGAATTAAGAATTTGCGATGAAACCTGTGCAAAAATTTTGGATAGTCTTGAACCACGTCCTTATTCTTCGCGTGAATTGCTCTGGGAATTTGGACGATATCTTGAAAACAACGGCGGACCAAAAGTAGATGATTCTGTAATCTGGGCATGTTATAAAAAGAATGTACCGATATTTGTTCCGGCTTTTTCAGATTGCTCTGCAGGATTTGGTTTTATTGTTCATCAAACTCAAAATCCAACGAAGCACGTTTCAATTGATTCTGCAAAAGATTTTCTTGAATTAACAAAGATAAAATTACATTGTAAAGAAACAGGAATATTTATGATTGGGGGCGGCGTTCCTAAAAATTTTACGCAGGATATTGTGGTTGCAGCAGACATTCTTGAAGAAGATGCTTCAATGCACAAGTATGCAATTCAAATTACAGTTGCAGATGAAAGAGATGGTGCACTTTCCGGCTCAACATTAAAAGAAGCAAGCTCGTGGGGAAAAGTTGAAACTACTTATGAGCAAATGGTGTATGGAGAAGCAACTATTTGCCTACCTTTGATTGCAGGTTATGCTTATCATAAAGAAAACTGGAAGGGCAGGAAAGCCAAAGAATTTCAGAAAATTTATTCTACCGAAAACGAACTTGCTTAATAAAAAAACCTGAAGTTCAGTTTTAAGATGACTTTATTTAGTGGTTCTCTTATAATTAATTGAAAAGCCATCATCGTCTATCCCAATAATTGTATTTTCGTCTGTAATTTTTAAAATTTCTCTTGAATGTTTTTTATTATCAACGTAATTCGTCTTTGTCCATTCTAATTCCTTTTTGCTTTCATCGAAGACAATATCTGTCAACACAAATATCAGTTCCTTGTCAATATAATATTGATTGCCATTAATAAATTCTACAGGCTCGTCTCCATTTTTTTCCGGTTGGGAATGTTTATACCTAAGAAACCAATGTCCTTTTAAGAAATTTTTCAAGTCAAACTTTTGAGATTTTATATGGCTGGGGAATTTTATTTTTTTTAGTTGAAAGTGTATTAAATCCATCCATATTGCAGAAATTAATAAGGAAAGCAAAATTAATGCAGTTATAATTACTGAAAAATAGTTAATCTGTACATATGTAGTTATAGATTTATTATACAAATCGTTAATTGGAATTTGTTTAAACAGTGAAAGTGCAAAACTCCCAATTCCTGTCAATGTTACCAATATTACTCCCGCAAACACCTTGTTCCAAACAGGGTCTTTCCAGTTGTATTTAACCCATTTTAATAATCTTTTCATTCCTATTTTGATTTAAGAGAAGTATAGTTTAAAATTACTCTCAACATAAGAAATATCAAATAAATTTTCTATAGCTAATCTTTTAATTATCCATTAATAATTCTTGAATGAGCTTTTTGGAATACCAGATTCAGTTTATTCAACCAACCGGCAAAGTAAAAATAAATTTGCTCCCTTTACCTTCTTCACTCTCAACCCAGATTCTTCCGTTCTGTGCCTGTACAAATTCTTTAGCTATTGCCAGACCTAAGCCCCAGCCTCTTTTTGATTTATCACCAATGCTTGTAAACCTCTCAAATAATTTTTCCTGCTGATTCTTAGGAATACCGGTACCATTATCGGAAACAGAAAAATGTATTTCATTATTTTCCTTATGAACTTTTACAATTATCTTATCATTTTCTTTACTGAATCTTATTGCATTGCTTAAAAGATTAACAAGTACAAAAACTGATTTTTCAAGATCAGCATTAATAGTAGGAAGTTTATCCTGAATTTCCATTTCAAGATTAATATTTTTTTCTGAAACCTGAAGCATGAGAGCAGTAACACCAAGATCAATTATATCTTCCGGCTTAACAGGCGAGAATCTTAATTTAATATTCCCGGTTTCAATCTGTGAATAATCCATAATTTCATTAATTACTCTTGAAAGACGGTTTGATTGCAGTCTCAAAGAATTCACTAAATCCGATTGCTCTTTATTCAGCTCACCTATTCTTTTATCCTCAAGCAACTTCAAGCTCAGATTAATAGATGAGAGTGGAGTTTTCAACTCGTGGGAAACTGTTGCAAGAAGGTTTGTTTTTGCTGTATCTCTTGCCTGGAACTGTGTTATGTTCTTCAGAAGAATTAAATGCCCGATAAAAATTTCCTGCTGAGATAATTCCGAATAAGTTCTTATCTCTTCCTTTTCAATTTTATAATAGAGTTCTTCATTGTTAAAAACAATTCTCAGGGGTTTTGCTGAGTTGCTTTCCGGGTTTGGATTTAAAGCAGCCTTATAGATCTCACGCACAAGATCATTATGAGCAGCAACATCCGGCATATAATGAGAAACTATATCAGCATCTTTTAAACCTGTTATATTTAAAATTGTTTTGTTTGCGACTACAACTCTTTTATT
>CAYNUV010000205.1:0-5876 GCA_964400245.1 uncultured Ignavibacteriaceae bacterium | reverse complement strand
CACCTGAAGTAAAGTAAACATTCTTAGAAACATTATTGAAAATACTGCTAAAACCATAGCCTGATTGAGGGGCACCTAAAACAGGCCAGCTGCTATTATATACCTTAACTCCTGTGTTGCAGTTTTTGATACGGTTACTTCTATACTGTGGCCCAAGAGGATTATTGCAAAATTGAGGTGATGAACCCCAGATAGCACCAACTCCCCAATCCCAACCACTCATATCATTTTGCCAGAGAGTTCCATTACCACCACCCCGAAATAAAATTCCTACTCCATTCTTTGACGCACTTGTTTTGGTTATAACATTCTGTTGACAAGTTGCTGTTGAGTTTTCCTCAATAATAATTCCGTGACCAGCACTGTTTGTGGTTATTGTGTTATTAAGAATTGAACCAGTTGAACCGTAGAAACGTATTCCATCATATGTATTTAAAATATTACAGTTTTGTATTGTTATGTTTGACGTGTTAATTGCCTCTACTCTCGTTCCGTATTGAATGTTTGTATATTCAATAGTTGATCCGGCTGAACCCGAACCGTTCATAGTTATACTTCCCCAGCTATTTGGAGATGAACCAGATTGTGAGGTAAATATAATTCTACTGAATGGAAGTTCACCGACTGCATAAAGATTACCATATACAACTAAGGATGTGTTATTCGCAAAGTTAATATGAGCTCCAGGGTAAATTGTCAATGTTTTTCCTACTGGAACAGTAATGTTACCTGTTATTGTAATTTCACCGCACCAATAAGTATCCGAAGGTAAAACACCTGCTGTTACAAAGGTATTGGGAACATTTCCTATTAAAATATCAGCGGACCCTTCGTGCAAATAACCATCGTTATCTGTGCCACTAATTGTAAGTCTAGCCCTCACATTATTATTATCATCTCTTATCCATAAATATCCATTGGGTAGAGTAGGGATTTCAATAGAAGAGTATTCGTTTTCATATACTAATATCTCGCCACAGGTTGATAAGGCTTTAACTTCCCAATTTCCCCACTCTACTATATCATCACCATACGGCCAATTATCAATAAAATTTGCAAAGACATGCCCAACATATAATTGATTTACATTGAAAACACCGATATCAGTATACACATATATATAATCTTCAATACCAGTGGCAGAGCATATATAATCATTTATGCAATCTTGTATGTCCGATGTAACATTTACTCTCTGATCGCCACAAGGCAGAGGTCCCATGGTAGAATATACATCGCTATTGTCGTCTAATCCAAACAAATGGCCAAACTCATGAAGAACAACACTTTCAAAATCTACTTCATCTGATCCCATTTCTCCTTGTAAATGCCAATCAATTGAGGAATTACTGTTAATTCTAATAGTAGCATATACAATCTTCCCATTGCTTAAAGTAGCTGTACAACTTCCATATTCACCAGAAGCGCAAGTTGCGAAACCCAAATCTGTCCAATAAACTGCTCCGTGATCCCCGGTTCCCTCCTCTAGATATAAACAATCTGTATAAAAATTCCATGCATTAGCTGCGCTGCTAATCTGAGTATAATAATCTCCAGAGAAGGATGGGCCTATTTCATAGTTTTTTGTACAGAATCCACAAGCCCAATATGCATAAAAACACCCATCCTGAGGTATAATATTTTGCACAAACATTATCATAAATATTAGCAAAAAAATTTTCCGATTTTTCATTTGATTACCTTTTTATTTACTATTATTTAAATTTTATAACCAAAAAAAAGCGAAATCTACACTACCTATTATCTTTATTTTTAATATTTGTTATGAAATCATTTACATTTATGATTTTATTGAAATAGAATACCATTTCATTTTTTATCTCAAAAACACGAGTTTTGCTAGCCCAAAATGTATTGTCAGGCAACTCGGAGATATCTTTTTTGCCGTCGTAACTCGTAAAATTTTCATTAGCATTCCCGGAATTGAGGTATGGATCATTTTTTGCGTTTTTAAGGAATAGTACAATTCTTTGTCCAATGCTAAAGTTTGGTTCATTTAAGACTTTAATTCTATCCCCTCCATGAATATCATCAGTTACCGGTCCGCTTTGTAACCTAATTATTATTTTTTCGAAACTTGTTTCCCCTCTTAAAACACTATCAATATGAATAATTACCATTGAATGAAACATCTCACTGGTCTTCCCAGGTGTTTCTATCATATCTTTAACTGTACCTATAACTACTAAATCAGAATTTAATGCTTGTTCCACCTCATCACGACTAAATTCCTGCTGATTATGTTTTCCACTTTGTTTGTCTTTCTGCTGCGCAGAAATGTTGGCGGATGCAACAAATAGTACAGCAAAAAATATTGTAAAGGCTAAAAACAATTTTTTCATATATTCTCCTTTATCATATAATAATCATTAAAAAAGTTATCCAACAAATCGAAGTATTCTACTACACTGTTAGAGAAATTACTCTTATTTTGAGCAAATATTAAGCTTGAAAAATAAAAAATAAAAAAATAATGATGGGGATTTTCATAAAGACCTCCAAATAATTTAGAAAGAAATAATTATTTCAATTTGAACCAATTAAATAATTTTGGATAAAATAATATTTAAAATCTAACCAATTCATAATTTCTTCGAGATTAAAATAATCTCCCGGTGTTTTTATATACTCATCAATTATAGGATAAACCGCATCATTATAATCCGGTAAGAAATTCACACCATAATAATAATTACTTTTATTTTCTATTCTCCAAGGTTTAAAAGGTATAAAGTAGCTCTTACCTATTTCGAAATGATTTTTAGAAAAATTATACCAATCATTTAAGTAACTTATTGTTATAGTATCATTTTTTGTGAATTTATATTCTCCCTTTACAACATCTTCTACTTTTACAACCATATCTGTTTGTCGTAGAGTAAGTCCGGCACTTTCACTATAATAAAATGAATTTTCTTTCTTTATAATTCTTACTCTTAGAAAAAAAGGAATCTGCAGCAATTCAGCGAATGCAGATGATTTATATACTGCGATTTTATCTCTAATCTTTTTTAGTTTTAATGCCGGTTTTGTGTGAATAATAACATAATTATTATTGATTACTTCTTTCTCCCATTCTTTATGTAATTCTAAAAAATAATAGTAGTAGTCCGTATAATTTTTATATATGGCATTATAATATTTAAAAGATATATTATTAATTTCATCTATTGTAAAATTCTTTTGCCAGCCAAGAGAATCATTATAAAAAGAGTAAAATTCTTCCGTGGCACTAAAGAAGTCAATTACTTCGATAGAATATTGGTCTTCTTCTTGTTGAATATTATCAATAATTGATCCCTCATTGCAATCGTAAAAAGCAAAAATCATAATCATCAAAAAAATATAAAGAATGGCTTTTAGGTTTGTTTGTTGAAGAGTCTTCTTTATAAATACCGGATGAACTAAATTCATCTTCGCCACCCACGTTAATAACACAGAAAATATTTGATTTAAATAAAAAGAAAAAAGATTAGAAAGTCAAGTTAAGTTTGTATTAAGAAATATTTGTGTATTAGCAATTAAGAAATATTTGTCATCAATATTTGATAATTATTAATTACGTATAAGATACTATCTTTCCATTAAAGCACTTCATTGTCAATTAAATTGATATTATTTTGCTATTAAGGTATCTTTACAAGTATGCAACAAACCCCTTTAATGGCTCAGTATTATAAGATTAAGGAACAGAATCCCGATACGATTTTGCTTTTCAGGGTTGGTGATTTTTTTGAAACTTTTGATGAAGATGCAAAGACTGCTTCAAAAGTTTTGGGAATTACTTTAACCAAACGAGCAAATGGTGCAGCAGAAGATGTTCCGCTTGCAGGTTTTCCATTCCACGCAATTGATAATTATTTGCCGAAGCTGGTTAGAGCAGGTTACAGGGTTGCAGTTTGTGAGCAGGTTGAAAATCCAAAATTTGCCAAAGGAATTGTAAAGAGAGAAGTTATTGAAGTTGTAACTCCCGGTGTTACTCTTTCAGAAAAATTGCTCGATCATAAAAGAAATAATTATGCGATGGCAATTTGTATTGGCGGTGAGTCAGCTGGAGTTTCTTTTTGCGATATTTCAACAGGTGAATTTTATACTTATGAAGTTGATGAAAGCCAGATAACTACACAGATTGAAACTATAAATCCTTCTGAAGTTCTTATTCAAAAACGTGATAAAGAAAAGCTTACTGAAATTGTGCATAAAATTAATAGGGAATTGCGAGTTACAAAGCTCGATGACTGGATCTTCAATTATGATTACGGAAAAGAATTATTGTTGATGCAGTTCAAGACTGTTAACCTTAAAGGATTTGGTATCGAACATCTAAGTTCAGGAATAATCGCTGCCGGTGTAGTTCTTAATTATCTGCAGGAAACACAGAAAGCAAATCTCTCTCATCTGAACCATATCACTCTTTACAATCCTTCCGATTATATGGCTCTTGATTTTGCAACCAAAAGAAATCTTGAGATAATTTATTCTATGCAATCGGGCGGAAGAGAAGGTTCTTTAATTGAAATAATGGATAGAACTGTTACTCCGATGGGAGGACGGCTTCTTAAAAAATGGATTTCTTCTCCATTAAAAAAACTTGAACCGATCTTAAAAAGACAGGAGAGTGTTGAAGATCTTTTAAAGAATAAGAGTTTGAGAAAAAATCTTTTAAAAGAACTAAATGAAATCGGGGATCTTGAAAGATTAATATCCAGAGTTTGTACAGCAAGGGCAAACCCCAGGGAAATTATTGCGATTAAAACTTCTCTAAGAAAAATTCCTTTTATAAAAGAACATTTAACAAAAACCGGAATAAAAACTCTTCAGCAGGTTTGTGAAGAATTAAATCCTCTTGAAAAACTTGTTGAGAAAATTCAATTAGCTTTAATTGATTCGCCGCCGTTAAGTATTGCTGATGGCGGAATTATCAGAAGCGGCTTCAGTGTTGAACTTGATGAGCTTCGCGATATTTCTTTACACGGTAAAGACTGGATTGCAAATCTGCAGAAATCCGAAAGAGAAAAAACAGGAATATCATCTCTCAAAGTAAACTTCAATAAGGTATTTGGTTATTACATTGATATAAGCAATGCACATAAAGAAAAAGTTCCGGCAAGTTATATCCGCAAACAGACTCTTGTAAACTCTGAAAGATACATCACTCCTGAATTAAAAGATTACGAGGATAAAATTCTTAATGCACAGGAAAAAATATTTGAGCTTGAAACCGAGTTGTTCAACGAAGTAAGATTATTTGTTGCGGCAGAAGCAGAAGCTATTCAGCTTGATGCAAGATTAATTGCAATGCTCGATTGTTTTGTTTCTTTGGCAGAATGCGCAGAAGAGTATAATTATACCAAACCTGAACTAAGTGAAGATGATAAAATCGAAATAACCGAAGGGCGACATCCTGTTGTTGAAAGAATTCTTCCGCCGGGAGAAAAATTCACTCCTAATAATTGTATTCTTAACGGAGAAGAAAACCAGATCATAATTTTAACCGGACCTAATATGGCTGGTAAATCTGTTTACCTCCGCCAGATTGGATTAATCGTTTTGCTTGCACAAATTGGTTCTTTTGTTCCGGCAAAAAATGCAAAGATAGGATTAGTTGATAGAATTTTTACCCGTGTCGGAGCGAGTGATAATATAACTGCGGGTGAAAGCACTTTCCTTGTTGAGATGCAGGAAGCAGCAAACATTCTTAACAATGTGACTTCTAAAAGTCTAATTCTTCTTGACGAAATTGGAAGAGGAACAAGTACGTTTGATGGGATTTCTATTGCCTGGGCAATTACGGAATATCTCCATGAACATCCTGATTTAAATGCAACACCTCTTTTTTCTACACATTATCATGA
>CAYNUV010000204.1:0-5901 GCA_964400245.1 uncultured Ignavibacteriaceae bacterium | reverse complement strand
TATGTTGGCATCTTTACTCCACTTAATTATGTTGTAAAACATAATGAAAAAATAGATTTATTTCTATAAATTGTTCAGTAGTCAAAGTTAAAAATTCTAACGGGCTTATTGTTGAAACAAAATACAAAAAAATACTCCACATATTTAATATCATTTTTATTTTTTGTTTCGTTGGCAGGTTGCCTTAATTACAAACAGGAAGTAAATCTTTATCCCGATGGCTCCGGTACAATGAAGATAAACTACTGGATGAAGCTTCCTGTAAATGAAGATACAACTACAATAAATAAAATCGGAATCTTTAATCCCGAACTTATTAAAAAAGAATTCACTTCCATTTATACAACTATAAATAACGTTACAGTTTATATAGACTCTGTTGACAGCACAACCCATTCATTAATTGATCTGAATTTCTCACATATAGATTCGTTAAACAAAGTAAAAATATTTGAAGATTTTCAATTCTCACTCAAAGATGGAGCTTCCGGTCAAAAAGTATTTTCACAATTTATTCCTCCAATAACTACCGGCTTTGGGATTGATGGAAGCGAATACACTGTTACTTACGTATATAAATTTTTTGGCAATATAATAACGCATAATGCTCAATCTGAAGATGGACAAATACTGACCTGGAATTATACTTTAACTGAAATTGGTAGCGGGAAAACAATTTCTGTTACATTTAAGCCCTTCAAACTTAAGGAAACTCCTTACTGGATTTTTATCCTTTCCGGGGTAGTGCTTTTAATTGTAATTATTTTCCTTTTCAGGAGAAAAAAAGATTGATTTTTATTATGAAAGCAGAATAAAGTCTCAACCTTGCTGTCTATGATTTTTATTGACTTACCAGAGTGATTTATTTATATTTAGCGTCCATTTTTTAAGAAAGCAGTGATTAGAAAATAAAATATGGCTAAAGGTGATTATAGAGTTTTCTCTGGTAGTTCCAATATATCATTAGCTGAAAAAATTGCCGAAAAACTTGGAAGACCCCTTGGCCAAATTGAGTTAAAAAGATTTAGTGACGGAGAAATTTGGGTTAAATATTATGAAAATATTCGTGGACTTGATGTTTTTATTATTCAACCTACACTTCCTCCTGCTGACAATATTCTTGAACTTTTAATAATGATAGATGCTGCTAAAAGAGCATCTGCCAAGAGAATTACTGCTGTAATACCATATTTCGGATATTCAAGGCAGGATAGAAAAGATCAGCCGAGAGTTTCTATAACGGCAAAGCTGCTTGCTAATTTAATAACTGTTGCCGGTGCCGAAAGGGTTATTACAATGGATTTGCATGCAGCACAAATTCAAGGTTTTTTTGATATCCCGGTAGATCACCTATATAGCTCAAGTATTTTCACCGGAGTTTTTAGAAATATAAGTAAAAATTTAGTTGTTGTATCTCCGGATATTGGTGGTATTAAAATGGCAAGGTCTTATGCTAAACGGTTGCATTGCAATCTTATTGTGATTGATAAAAGAAGACCAAAACCAAATCATTCTGAAGTTGTGCATATTATAGGAAGTGTTGAAGATAAAGATGTTCTTTTAGTTGATGATCTTGTTGATACAGGTGGTACTTTGGTAAGTGCTATTGAAGCTTTAAAGAAAAATGGTGCACGGAATATTTATGGTTCAATAACACATCCTTTACTTTCAGGACCAGCAGTTGAGCGTATTAATAAATCAGCATTAACAAAATTATATGTTACCGATACAATCCCTTTAAGGGAAAACAGTGAGAAGATTGAAGTAATAAGCGCTTCCGATATCTTTGCGGAAGCAATAAGAAGAACTTACAATAATGAATCAATCAGTTCATTATTTGATATTGATAAAGGTTAAAAAAGTTTATTAATGGAGATACAATGGAAAAAATAATTCTTGAAGCCAACGAAAGAAAAACTGGTTCAAAATCAATAAGAAAAACACAAAGAAAAAACGGAAAAATACCCGGAGTTTTTTATTCTAAAAAAAACAAACCAATATCTCTGGATGTTTCCGAACAAGCCATTAACCCGCTTGTATTTACATCTGAAACTCACTTAATTAGTCTCAAAGTTATAGACAAGGAATTTGATTGTGTTATAAAAGATGTTCAGTTTGATCCTGTGACAGATCGAATTGTTCATTTTGATTTACTTGGTTTGACATCTGGTGAAAAGTTTGCACTTGAAGTTCCTCTTATGGTTAAAGGCAGCGCTATAGGAGTGAAAGATGGTGGTGTATTACAACATCATCTTCATAAAATTGAAATTGAATGTTTACCAACCGACATACCTCAGCATCTTGAAGTTGATGTTACTGACCTGAAGATAGGGGATTCTATTCATGTGAGCGATTTAAATTTTGAAAATATTACAATTCTTAGCCAACCAACATCTGTAGTTGCTTCTGTAAATCATCCTAAGGTTGAAAAAGAACCCACACCTGAGGAAGCTGCTGTAGTAGCTGCTGAGCCTGAAGTAATAGGTAAGGGAAAGGGTGATGAAGAGTCTGAAGAAGAAAAATAAGTGCGAATATTGTTTGGTATAGGAAATTCCGGTTCAAAGTATTCCCGCAGCAGGCACAATGTTGGTTTTATGCTGCTGGATTATTTTGCCGAATCTCACTCATTAAATTTTAAAGCTTCAAAGTTCGATTATTATTTTGCTGAAGGAATGCTTTCCGATTACTCCTATGTACTTGTAAAACCAACCACATTTGTTAATAAAAGTGGAATTGCTGCAGTTCAGGTTATGAAAAAGTATGAAGTGGAGAATAATGAATTACTTGTAATTTGTGATGATATAAATCTTGAATTTTTAAATCTTAGGATCAGGAAATCAGGCGGCGATGGCGGACATAACGGCTTAAGTTCAATTGTCTACCATCTGAATTCAGATCAATTCCCTAGATTGCGAGTTGGAGTTAGCAGCAGTTTTAACAACGGACAAATGGCTGATTACGTGCTTGCTGATTTTAATAAAGAAGAAAGAAAGAATCTGGTAGATGTATTTAAAAAGGGTAGTATCCTAATCGAAGAATTTATTTCCGGAGGCATAACAAGGATGCTGGATACTAATAGCCTTTTAATAAAAAAGGATTCTGATTTAAAAGATGATACCAAAACAATAAATTAGTTTATAAAAATAAAAGAGATCACACATAACATATAATTAATATAGAATAAACACCTGGAACTACTATGAGAAAAAAAATACTATCTATAATTCTGGTTTTATTTAGTCCTATTTATATTTTTGCCGGGGAAGCAAATTTAAAAATTCCAACTCTTAATGATAACCAACAAACAATTTTAATTGCAGGAATATTTGTCTGTTTATTAGGGTTGGTTTTCGGGATATATCAATATTTAAAAGTAAAAAAATTAAAAGCACATCAATCCATGCTTGATATTGCCCAGATTATATTTGAAACCTGTAAGACATACCTTATCCAGCAGGGTAAGTTATTATTTGTACTTTTTATTTTTATTGCAGTATGCGTTGCATTTTACTTTGGCGTTTTACTGCATACTGATGTAGGTGGTGTTCTGCTAATTTTAAGCTGGGTAGTAATTGGAATTCTCGGTTCTTACAGCGTTGCTTGGTTCGGAATCAGGATGAATACATTAGCCAACAGCAGGATGGCATTTGCCTCACTCGAAAGAAAGCCGATAAAATTATTAAATATACCTCTTGATGCAGGAATGAGCATTGGAGTAATGCTTATTTGCGTAGAACTGATAATGATGCTTATCATTTTGCTTTATATACCAAGAGAATTTGCCGGAGCTTGTTTCATCGGTTTTGCAATTGGTGAATCTTTAGGCGCCAGTGCTTTAAGAATAGCCGGTGGAATCTTTACTAAGATTGCAGACATTGGTTCTGATTTAATGAAAATTGTTTTCAAGATAAAGGAAGATGATCCACGAAATCCAGGTGTAATTGCAGATTGCACGGGAGATAACGCAGGAGACAGCGTTGGTCCTACTGCTGATGGTTTTGAAACATATGGTGTTACAGGAGTAGCTTTAATCAGCTTAATAGTTCTTGCAGTTGCAGATATTACTTACCAGACTGAATTACTGACCTGGATTTTTGCAATGCGTATTATGATGATCGTAACTTCAATAGTTTCTTTTGGAATAAACAGAGGTATTACACAGATACGTTTCGCTAAAAAGGATGATATTGATTTTGAAGTTCCTCTTACTTCTTTAATATGGATTACTTCAATAATCTCCATAATTGTAACTTTTATTGTCAGTGCATTATTGATAGGTCACCTTCCAAATAATCTCTGGCTGATTTTATCAATAGTTATCAGTTGCGGAACATTAGGTGCTGCAGTAATTCCGGAGTTTACAAAAATTTTCACAAGCACAAAATCCAAACATGTGGATGAAATAGTTTCTTCATCGAAAGCAGGCGGAGCCTCATTAACTATTCTTTCAGGATTAGTTGCAGGAAATTTCAGTGCTTTCTGGATGGGTCTTGTGTTCGTTGTCCTGATGTTTATTGCTTATATATCAAGTGCTGATGCACTTGCCGGTTTTATGATTTATCCATCAATTTTTGCTTTTGGACTTGTTGCATTTGGATTCCTTGGAATGGGCCCGGTTACAATTGCCGTTGATAGTTACGGGCCTGTAACCGATAATGCTCAATCTATATATGAACTTTCTTTAATTGAAGAAATTAAAGATGTTGATAAAGAAATTGAAAGAGATTTCGGTTTTAAACCTGATTTTGAAAAAGCAAAATATTACCTTGAAGCAAATGATGGAGCGGGTAACACATTTAAAGCAACTGCCAAACCTGTATTAATCGGAACTGCTGTTGTTGGTGCAACAGCAATGATCTTTTCTTTAATACTTTTATTAAAGCAATCATTGGGTATTGAACCTGAAGCAGTTCTAAGTTTATTAAATCCTTATACGATGCTTGGATTTATGTGCGGCGGTGCAGTTGTTTATTGGTTTACAGGTGCATCAATTCAGGCAGTTACTACAGGTGCTTACAGGGCTGTAGAATATATAAAGAAGAATATTCAATTGGATGAAAGTGCAAGCAAAAGCGCTTCAATAGAAAAATCGAAGGAAGTTGTTAAGATTTGTACACAGTATGCCCAAAAAGGGATGTTCAATATTTTTATTGCTATCTTCTCTTTTGCTCTGGCTTTCGCTTTACTTTCTGCCCCATCGGATACCAGTACAGACCCCGTTTCCTTCTTTATCAGCTTTTTAATCTCAATTGCTGTGTTTGGTCTTTTCCAGGCTGTTTTTATGGCAAATGCAGGCGGTGCCTGGGATAATGCTAAAAAAGTAGTAGAAGTTGAATACAAAGAAAAAGGAACGGAACTTCATGCTGCTACAGTTATTGGTGATACTGTTGGAGATCCATTCAAGGATACTTCTTCAGTCGCACTTAATCCCATTATTAAGTTTACTACTCTGTTTGGTTTGCTTGCTATGGAAATTTCAATTTCAGAGACATTCCGCTCAAGTGCGCCATATGTTGGAGCAGTTGTTCTTTTGATAGGATTATTCTTTGCATGGCGTTCTTTCTATAAAATGCGTGCAATGGAATAATTAACGAAATAAATAATTATTATATTGAAATTATTAGCAGTGGTTATACTTGTAATTGCCTGTTTAATTAAATAAATTAACGCCCGGTCAAATATAAATTAAAGAATTCCTGCTCTCAGTTAATTTGAGGGTCATTAGTCCAGAGGAAGTATTAAAATGAAAAATAATGTATATGAAAGTGCTGTGTTAATTAATGCAGCTCTTGATGATGAACAGATTGACGGTATAGTTAACCGAATTAAAGAAACAATTGTTAACAATGGGGGTGAACTCAGGGAGTTTGAGAATTGGGGAAGAAAAAGACTTGCCTACAT
>CAYNUV010000203.1:0-5912 GCA_964400245.1 uncultured Ignavibacteriaceae bacterium | reverse complement strand
CTTTGTCTTTTAGTGATTGTAGCTGGATCAGTATTATGTATAAATTCAGGATCAGGAAGGGAATCTAACTTAAGCATATTTTCTTCAACCCATTTCCTATATGGATTTCTACTGACTATTTCTCTTTTCACTTCTTCATCATCAATAATCTTATGTTTGCCAAGATCAATGATAAACATTTTACCGGGCTGCAGTCTTCCTTTATAAAGAATAGTTGATTGATCAACTGAAACGGTTCCTGCTTCAGATGTTAAAACAACAAGGTCATCATTTGTAACTGCATAACGCGCAGGGCGTAAACCATTTCTATCGAGTGTAGCACCGATTATTGTTCCATCAGTGAAAGTAACTGCTGCCGGGCCATCCCAGGGTTCCATCATAGTTGCATGATATTCATAGAATGCTTTTCTATCTGCATCCATCAAATCATGCTTGGACCATGCTTCAGGAATCATCATCATCATTGCATGAGGGATTGATCTTCCGGACATAACAAGAAGTTCTAGAACAGAATCAAAAGTAGCAGAATCACTTTGTCCTTCCATAATTATAGGAAGCATTCGTTTTAAATCTTTTCCATAATAAGGTGATTTCATAACCGCCTGTCTTGCTGCCATCCAGTTCTTGTTACCTCTCAAAGTATTTATCTCACCATTATGTGCAATCATCCTGAAGGGATGAGCAAGATCCCAGGTAGGAAAAGTATTAGTTGAAAACCTCATATGAACCATAGCCATTGCAGATTTCAAATCAGGGTTTAAAAGATCTTTATAATATCTTGTCACCTGATCGGCAAGCAACATTCCTTTATAAATAAGAACCTTACTTGAGAATGATGGGACATAATATTTACTGCGGTCACATTTTAATTCTGTCCTGATTCTCTGATCAATAATTCTTCTTATCAGATAAAGCTTTCTCTCAAACTCATCCTGAGTTTTAATCCTTTTATTTGCACCGATAAAACAATGACGAATAAACGGCTGAGTTAATTTTGCACTTTCTCCGGGAACAGATGGATCAACAGGAACATCTCTCCAACCAAGAAAAGTCTGATTCTCATCAATTACAATTTTTTCAACAATTGTCTCAATTGATTTTCGGAGAATTGCATTCTGCGGCAGGAACATTACTCCAACACCATACCTTCCGTATCTGGGAAGATAAATGCCTAACGGATCGGTTTCTTTTCTTAAAAATTCATCCGGCATTTGAATTAAAATACCTGCACCATCGCCTGTTAAAGGATCTGCACCAACTGCACCTCTATGCTTGAGGTTGCACATGATCTTAAGTCCAATATCAATAATCTTTCTTGATTTCCTGTTCTTAATATCAGCAACAAAACCCATCCCGCATGAATCTTTTTCAAATGAAGGATCATACATTCCCTGAGCCTTTGGGGGGAATTGAATATCTTTGTTTTTATAATCAGTTGACATATTGTTTTTACCGGACATAGAAATCTCTCCTGAGATAGAAAAATTCTTAAAACTTAACCAATGTGATAAACCGGATTATGTCCGATCTATCAGCCTTACGGAGATTTTTCCTTATTTACTAAGGAGTTACTTAGTAAAAAGGGGAAATGTTTTCAGTAAAATATATTATTTAAAGAAAAAAACAAGGGTTTAATAAATTTCTTTTAAAATTAGTATGATTAAGTTTCTATAAATTCAAGAAGCTTTGATTTCCAGCTGCTAATTTGGGATTGTAACATTTCAGGATTTGGTGAACCCTTGGATTTTTTTCTTTTTAATGATTCATCAATCTTTAAATATTCTATTGCTTCTTCATTGAATACAGGATTAATCTTCTTCAATTCATTAAGCGTTATGTTAGCAAAATTTTTTTCTGAGCTTTCAGCATATTTAACAACAAGACCAACAATACCATGAGCATCTCTAAAAGGAATTCCCTGCAGAACCAGCCAATCGGCAAGATCTGTAGAAAGAATAAAATCACCTTTTAATTCTTTAATAAATCTTTCTTTATTTATGTTGATTGTATTGATTACTTCTTTTAGAATATCAAGACTATTTATATAAGTTTTAAAGGAATCGAAAACCGGTTCTTTATCTTCCTGCAAATCACGGTTATAGCTTAAAGGCAAAGCTTTAAGAACGGAAGACAGGTTAATATAATTGCCCAATACTTTTCCTGATCTTCCGCGGATTAATTCAGGAATATCAGGATTTTTTTTCTGTGGCATAAGTGATGAACCTGTAGAGTATTTATCATCTATCTTTATAAAATTCCATTCTGAAGTTGACCAGAGAATCAGTTCCTCAGAAAAACGGCTGAGATGAATTTGTCCTATGCTGCAGGCATTAAGAAAATCCAAAGCAAAGTCTCTGTCGGAAACAGCATCCATTGCATTTGAAAAATATTTTTTAAAGTCGAGTCTCCACGAAGTAAATTCAGGATCAATGGGTAAAGTTGAACCGGCAATTGAACCGGCACCAAGAGGAGATATGTCTGTTTGTTCAAAAACAAAATTAAATCTTTCTTTATCCCGTTCAAGCATTTCAAAATAGGCAAGAAGATGAAAAGCTAATGAAACCGGCTGTGCTCTTTGTAAATGTGTATAACCAGGTATTATAGTTTCAAGATTATCTTCTGCAACATTAATTAACGAGATCTGAAAATTGTTTATTGATAAAATAATTTGTTGTACAGATTTTTTAATCCACAATCTCAAATCAGTTGCAACCTGGTCATTCCTGCTTTTTCCTGTATGAAGTTTTCCGGCAACTTCTCCAATCAACTCAAATAATCTCGCTTCAATTGCAGAATGAACATCTTCATATTTTCCGGCTTCAGGTTTCCATTTGCCTTCGTCAAATTCTGATTGAATAGTGTTCAGGCTTTCAACAATTTTATCTGCATCTTCTTTTGAAATAATCCCGACATCAGCAAGCATTTCTGCATGAGCTTTATTAACAAGAATATCTTCATCAAAAAGATTAATATCAAAAGGAAGCGAGGATGAAAATTCCAGTGCGGATTGATTTAGCTTTTCTTTAAACCTGCTGCCCCACAACATATTATGCCTCTTCTAATACTTTGTTATTTACAATATGCAAAGTCTTATAAGGAAGTCCGTACAATTTCAAAAATCCTTCTGCTGATTTATGATCAAAAGTATCTTCAGGTGAATAAGTAGCCAGCTCTTTATCATACAAACTAAATGGAGAAGTTCTTGAGAGAACATTGATATTTCCCTTATAAAATTCAAGTGTAATTTCTCCTGTAACATTTTTCTGTGTTGTATCAACAAAAGCCATTAATGATTCGAACAGTGGAGAATACCATAAACCGTCATAAATAAGATTTGCAACTTTATCGGAAACAAGCTGCTTAAATCTGAATGTTTCTTTATCCATTACCATTTTTTCAAGTTCATGATGAGCCCTGAGAAGAATAACCGCAGCAGGAGCTTCATAAATTTCTCTCGATTTTATTCCAACGACCCTGTTTTCAATCAGATCAATTCTACCAATACCATGTCTTCCGCCAATAAGGTTTAAAGTTCTTACCAGCTCAGCAGGGGAGTATCTCATCCTGTTTAATCTGAATGGTTCACCTTTTTCAAATTCTATTGTAATCACTTCGGATTGATCAGGAGCTTCTTTGGGATCAATAGTAATCTGGTATGCATCATCCGGTGGAGGAACCATTGGATCTTCAAGCACTCCGCATTCAATTGCAATTCCCCAAAGATTATCATCAATTGAATAAGGAGATTTTTTTGTTGCATTTATAGGGATATTATTTTCAATAGCATAATCAATTTCTTCCTCCCTGCTTTTAAATTCCCAGGTTCTTAAAGGTGCTAATATATTCAACTCAGGTGCAATTGATTGGATACCAACTTCAAATCTTACCTGGTCATTACCTTTGCCTGTGCAGCCATGAGCTACAGTGTCTGCACCTTCTGCCCGTGCAATTTCAACAAGCAGTTTTACAAGAAGCGGCCTTCCAATAGCAGTAGCAAGCGGATAAAAATCTTCATACAAAGCACCTGCTTTTAATGCTTTGAATGCATAATCTTTTATAAATTTTTCCTGGAGATCAACTATGTGAACTTTAGATGCACCTGTTTTTAAAGCTTTTTCTTCAAGCCCTTCAAGTTCGGCGTTTCGTCCAAGGATTCCTGTTACTGTTATAATATCGGCATCATATTTTTCAGATAACCATTTTACCATAACTGAAGTATCAAGTCCACCTGAATATGCAACTGCAATTTTATTTTTTTTCATTTTTTATCCCTCTTTTTATAGAAGTTCTGTCATTATTTTTTTTATTAATTCAATTAAACCCGGAATACTTTTATGAGAATTTGGAATGACCAGTACAGTATCGTCACCGCCTATCGTTCCGATGATTTCTTCTTTGCTCAACCTATCAATATAGTGAGCAACGCCCTGTGCTCTTCCTGCTAAAGTTCTTATAATAATCAGAGATTCATTATGATCAACACTCAGAATCTCAAAGCCAATTAATTTTGCAATTTGTTTCCCGGATTCATTTGGATTAAGAATGTAATGTGCACTTCCGTTATTCATTGAACGGATCACTCCCAGTTCGGCAAAATCACGGCTTAAAGTTGCCTGTGTTACTTGAAATCCTTCCGATTTCAAATGTTTAGCAAGATCTTCCTGGTTTCCAATAACATGATCGTTGAGTATTTCTTTTATACGGGTTTGTCTTCTTAGTTTTAAGGACATTTAATTTTCTTTTAAAGTTGAATAGAAAGCGTTTAAAAAATATTCGATTTCTTTATCGGTAATTATAAAAGGAGGGAGAAGTCTTATAACATTTTCTCCTCCATTTGCAACTATTACTCCCTGGTTAAGCAGCTTTAAAGCAAATTCTTTAGCATCAATTGATTTATCAAACTCTATTCCTATCATCAAGCCTTTCCCTCTTATTTCTTTAATAGATGGATGAGATATTGAACTCATAATTTTCTCACCCATCTGAAAAACATAAGCCATCAATTCTTCTGTTAACAAGTCCATTACAGCATTGCCTGCACTTACAGAAATAAAATTTCCACCAAAAGTAGAACCGTGTGAACCCGGAGTGATAGTCTTAGAAACTTCATCAGAACAAACAACTGCACCTAATGGAAGACCGTTTGCAATTCCTTTTGCGATAGTAATAATATCGGGTTGAATATTTTCCCATTGATATGCAAACAATTTTCCCGTTCTTCCAAGTCCTGTTTGAACTTCATCAAGGATTAAAAGAACATTATGCTTATCACAAATATTTCTGAGTTCTCTTAAATAATTTTCATCCGGAACATTAATTCCTGATTCACCCTGGATGGGCTCAATCATAACGGCAGCAGTATCTGGAGTTATTGAATGCTCTATTGCTTGCGAATCATTATATGGAGCATATGTAAAACCCGGAGTTAAAGGTTTAAATCCTTCCCACATCTTATATTGCCCTGAAGCAGACATACTGCCTGTGGTTCTCCCATGAAAACTCCCGAGAGTTGTTATAATATTTGTTCTTCCGTTACCCCATTTACGTACAAACTTTATTGCCGATTCCGTTGCTTCAGCTCCTGAATTGCAAAAGAAAACTTTTTCAAGATTTGTAGCAGTTGTTAATTTTAAAGCAAGCTTTTCCTGCAAAGATGAAAAGAAGAGATTTGATACATGCCAGAGATTATCAAGCTGTTCTTTAACTGCATTTTTTATTACAGGATGTTGATGCCCAAATGGTGTTACTGCTACTCCAGAAATAAAATCGAGATATTCTCTTCCTTCATCATCAAAAATATAGGCACCTTCCCCTCTTACAGGATTAACAGGATATCTTTGGTAACTTCTGAGGAGAACAGGAGATTCTTTATACTGCAATTGGTAATTTGTTAACAATCCAGCTTCCTTTTG
>CAYNUV010000202.1:0-5956 GCA_964400245.1 uncultured Ignavibacteriaceae bacterium | reverse complement strand
CTGTTCTTTATCAACAAGATCAGTTCTCCCGGCGTTCTGATATTGCTCAATTGATTCTTTCCTTTTCTTAGCAGCAGATGTAACAAGTTTTATTTCATCTTCCGGGTTAAGCTGTTTGCCGGCTCCGCTTTTTTCAAACTCAAGTATCAAAGCACGAATTGAGCGAACCGTTTCCAGCTTTAACTTATCACCGCTTTTCATAGCAGCTTTCATATCATCATTTATTTTTTCTTTTAAACTCATATAATCCTTTATTTGAATTTATAATACTTCAAAACGATGTGTTAAATTAATAACATTACCGGTAACAAAATTGAAGTGGTTAAATACATTGCTAACCAACTCACCTATTTCTTCCGGCTTCATCCATCTTTCATAATCAGCATCCTGCATCCATTCCCTGTTTGCCGGTGTATCAATCATATATGGTGCGATTGCATTTGCAGTCAGGTTTATTTCTTTTCCTTCAAGGGCAAGAGTTTTAACAAGATGAATTAATGCGGCTTTTGCAGAGCTATAAGCTGCTTTCTTTTTCTCAGCAGAAACTCCTGCAAATGCCGCTGTAAAACAAATCGAACCGCCGGCTGATTCTTTAACAAGTTTTGCAAAATGTTTTGCAATAAAGAAACTTGATTTAAAATTCATATTGATCATCTTATTAAATTCATCAGACTCAGTTTCCCAAACATTATTACCTCCGGCAAAACCGCCAACCGTGCTGTAAAGAAAAAAATATTTTTCTTTTGATGGAGTTATTTTTGAAAAAGCTTCAACTACATTTTTTTCTTCAGCTAAATCTTTAATTAATATTTTTTCAATATTATTCCCAACCGGCAAGCCATCAAGTTTGAAATCCAGAAGATAAATTTTATCATAATCTTTTTTTACAAATGCGTTTGTAATTCCTTTGCCAAGAGCACCGTTTGCACCAAAGATCAATAATTCTTTTTTCATAATTATTTATTCATAATTATTTATTCTTTAAAACAAACTTTGTAATAACAGGATAATGATCGCTATAACCGCCAAGGTACCTGTTTCCACCGTAAGTCGGGAAAGGAGTTCCTTCATATTTTCCTGAGTGTGTAACCATTATAGAAGGTTTATACACTTCAAATGATTCACAAACATATTTAAAGTTTTTATCACTCAATAAAGAACCGGAAACGATAACCTGGTCAAGCATATTCCAATCATCATGATATTTATATGAACCTGTTCCGTCCGTAAAATCCGAATAAGCAAGATTGTATAATTGATTTGAAGAAGGCGAATTATTACTGCAGTAAAATGAATCTGCCTTAAGAGTATTTAATATGGAAATATTATTCGGTTCATCATTAAAATCTCCGATTATAACAATCTTTGATTTATCGTTTACTTTAAAAATCTTCTCAACAGAATTTCTCAATGTTTCCGCAGCTCTTACCCGGTTCTTTTCAGATTCTGATTGACCTCCTCTTCTTGATGGCCAGTGATTTATATAGATGTGAAGAGTATCTTTTCCCTTCGTTAAGAGATTTACATTTAAAACTAATCTTGTTGGATATCCATCATCAAGTTTGATTGAATCTCCTTTTACTAAAATAAGAGAAAATATTTTTGAATTATAAATCAACCCGTTATCAATTCCTCTTCCATCGGGTGATTCAATATAAGCAACCTTATAATTTTTATCAGAAAGAAATTTCACAACAAGGCTATCAAGTATGCTTTGATGTTCCACTTCGCAAACACCAAGAATATCAGGACCATTATCATTGTTCATTGACCTGATAATGCGAGACAAGTTATACAACTTTTTATCCAATCTTTCAGCAGTCCATTCTTTTTCTGAAGAAGGAAGAAATTCTTCATCTTCTTTTGAAGGATCATCAATCACATCGAAAAGATTTTCAATATTCCAGAATGCAATTGCTATAGTATCTGAAGTTTGAGGGAACAGGTTTGAATAAAAGAAAAGTATTAATATTAAACATAAGTTTTTCATTTTTAATTTCTCACTAAAATATTTCATTTAAAATTCTATTTCTTAAAAAATAATTAATTGTATTAATATGAATGCAGGCAAAAGCACAATTAACGAAAATTTAATCATATAGCTGAAAAAATCGGGCATCTTAATATTATTTTCTTCTGCCACTGCTTTTACCATAAAGTTAGGGCCGTTCCCGATGTAAGTCATGCTTCCAAAAAATACAGCGCTTGTACAAATTGCTTTTAAAAGTTCCTCCGGAATTCCTGCAACTATACTTCCGGAATTCACACCCAATCCAAGCGCAAGAGAATGAAATGTAACTGCGGTCGGAGTATTATCTAAGAAGGCGCTTAACACACCTGTGAAATAATAAAACTGTACCGGCGATGAAATGCCGAGTGATTTTGCATTCATTTCAAGATAGAGTAGGCAAGGAACCATAGTTACAAAAATTCCAAGGAAAAGATAAGCTACTTCTTTTATTGGTTCCCATGTAAAATTATTAGATTCTCTTAAAAGTTTAGGTGTAAATAAAAGAGAAAGATACGCTGCTAACAGTATTACAATTTCTCTTATAAATTTGAAGTAGTGGCTAGTTTCTATAAACGTGAGGTATTGTTCATTAAGAAAAGCAACAGCAAGAACAACTATCACAAGAAAAATAAAGTTTCTTTTTCCCTGCAGCTTTAAAGGGCGAACATAAGTTTCATCTCTTGTAATATCTCCGATTTCCTCTTTACCATAATAATATTTGTCAACAAAAAAATAAATAATTAAAAGTAATCCGTTTACTAAAATCCATTCAGGAAATAATTTTAAAAACCATCCAAAGGAAGCACCTCTAAGGTACATCATAAACAATGGCGGATCACCTAAAGGTGTTAAGAGGCCGCCGCAATTTGCAACAATACCGATAAAAAATAAAATTGTATGAACTTTAAACTTTCTTTCCTTGTTTGTTTGAATGACGGGACGTATTAAAAGCATTGCAGCCCCTGTTGTTCCAACTATAGACGCAAGAATGGCACCTGCACCAAGGAATGCTGTATTAATTAATGGCTTCGCTTCAATATCACCTGTAAGAAAAATACCTCCTGTAATTGTATATAATGAGCCAAGAAGAATTATAAAGGGTACATAGTCAAATACCATTATTTCAAAAAGTTTGTGATCGAATCCATTTAAAAGAAGATAAATTGCAACCGGGATGCTTAGAATTACTGCAATAATTAATTTGTTTTTATTTTTCTCCCAGAAGTGATTCCAGAATAATGGAAATATTGCAATTGCCATTAGCATTAAAACAAAAGGTACAAGAGTCATAACCGGTATGTTCGCGGAATGTTGTTCCATAATTTTATTTTCAGATTCGGGATAAGTTAATTAAATATTTAACCTTGTTATAACTCCGTGAAGCTTATTATAAGGTAATTCATAAAATCTTACAAACGTTGGAGTTATTTTTTTAAGAAGTGCATATAACTTAAGAAGAGGATTTTTTGTAACTATATCTTCCACGCCATAGAAAATAACTTTTTCATTAAAATTAAGTTCTCTGAAAATTCCCTGCAAATTAATTACTTCCATATAGCCGGGAAAAATTTCTACTCCCGATAAACCGGGAGCCATATTTTCTACTTTCCTGTAATCTAATCCATACGGTGTATCAGTTGTATGAATAGAAACCATGACATTATGTTCATAAATAATATTTCCCCTGATAATGCAATGAACCATATATGGAGGGACTTCATTTAAAGACCTTGCAAAGAATAATGCAGTTCCTTTAATATTATTTCCGAGTTTATAAATTTGTTTATAACTTTCAAGAAAAACATCCAGTTCAAGAGAGCGAAAGTTTTTTCTCATTGCTTTTCCGCCGCCAGACCATAGTTTTATTATGAAGAAAGGAATAGCAGCAATTACAATAGACCAGAAACCTCCATGACTAAGCTTATCAAACATTGCTGTTAAAAAAGCAATGTTAACAAGAAAAACGAAAAATGAAATAATGGCTTTAACCAATGTTCCTTTATTTTTGAAAATCCAAATCATAAAAATTGTACTGATTGTCATTGTAGCGGTAACAGCTAAACCATATGCCGCTGCTAAATTCTCAGATTTTTTAAAAAGTAAAATCATAATTATAACTGCTACCATTAATACCCAATTAACCGCTCCAATATATATTTGAGATTTCAGATGGCTCGATGTAAAATTAACTTTCATCAAAGGAAAAATTCTTGTTGTTATTCCTTGGTAGATGAGAGACATCACCGCACTAATCATTGCTTGTGATGCAATTATTGCTGCAAAAAGTGTTAACAGGAGAAACGGGATATATATTATATCCGATTCGGATCGGACCATTTCAAACAGGATAAAATCTTTTTGTTTACTTTGTAATATGAAAGCTCCCTGCCCAAAATAATTTATAATCAGAGCAAAAAACACAAAGTACCATGCATTCCTGATTGGTTTGCTTCCAAGATGTCCCATATCTGCATATAAAGCTTCACCTCCTGTTGCACAGAGAATTATCTCACTTAAAACAAAAAATCCCGGTAAACCATTATTCATAAAAAACTTAATTGCATAATGCGGACTAACGGCAGCAAGAATACCGGGAACACGGATTATCGAAATCATACCAGTAATAAAAAGAGCAGAAAACCAGATAAACATTATAGGTCCAAAAGAAGAAGCTACTTTATCCGTTCCTTTAAATTGAAATGAGAATAATAAAATGGTAATAATACAAGTAATGATAATTATTGTATTGGTAGAAATATCACCGATCCCCGGAATCAATTCCAATCCTTCTACAGCTGAAAGAATACTTATGGCAGGAGTAATAACTCCATCGCCCATCAATAAGGAAACACCAATGAAACCAAGGAAACCTGCAAAACCAATTTTTCTTGTTCCTTTTAATGCGCTAACGAGTATTTCTTTAAGAACTATTATTCCTCCTTCACCTTTTGTACTTAAACTCATTGCCAGCCAGGAATATTGAATTGTAACCAGGATTATTAAAGACCAGAAAACAAGTGAAAGAATACCCATTATATTTTCCGGCGTAGGTGAAGTAAGAGTAAATACAACTGTGAGAGTGTAAATAGGGCTTGTACCAATATCCCCAAATACAAGGCCCATAGCTTTCAGTAATTCTTTGAAGGAAGTAATTTTTGTCTCACTCATTATTTATACATCTTAACATCTTAAACAAAAACAACATTTTTTATTCCGGTTAAGTTAAATATTTGCAGGATTTAAAATAGAATAAATTCAAAATATAATTTTAAAACTCTATTTGATAAATAACAGGTTTATTTTAATTTAAGCCCCGAATAATGAGAATTATAATTACATCCATCTTTTAGGAATAATAAAAACTAACTTCTTAGAAGGAATCATATGAAAAAACTGTTTGCTAAAAAACCACTGGCAACTTTATTAGAAGAAATGAAAGGTGAAAACCGGCTAAGGAGAATCCTTGGGCCTGTTGCTTTAACAAGCCTTGGTATAGGAGCCATAATTGGTACAGGTATTTTTGTCTTAACAGGGGTTGCTGCTCACGATAAAGCAGGATCGGCAATTATTCTTTCATTTGCATTCTCCGGTATAGCCTGTATTTTTGCAGCCCTTTGCTATGCGGAATTTGCTTCAATGGTTCCGGTTGCAGGCTCTGCTTATACATATGCCTATGCTACTTTGGGAGAATTTATGGCATGGGTTATCGGATGGGATTTAATTCTTGAATATGCAGTTGCTTCAGCAACAGTTGCACATGGGTGGTCCCATTACTTCCAGGATTTTATAAGTATTTTAGGATTTGGAGTTCCTCCTGCATTATCAAAAGCGCCATTTGATTTTGATCCCAACACCGGCCTTCTTGCTTCAACAGGAACTATAATTGATCTTCCTGCCATCATTATTACAGTTCTTGTTACATTCATTCTTGTAAAAGGAATAAAA
>CAYNUV010000201.1:0-5960 GCA_964400245.1 uncultured Ignavibacteriaceae bacterium | reverse complement strand
GAAATTGCAATATTAGGTGGTGGACCTGGCGGTTATGTAGCTGCTATACGTGCTAGTCAACTTGGTTTTAAAACTGTTGTAATTGATTACCGTCCTTTGGGTGGAATTTGTCTTAATTGGGGTTGTATTCCTACAAAATCGCTTCTGAAAAATGCTGAAATCTACGATACTGTTAAGAATCATGCCGATGATTTTGGAATTAAATATGAGAACCTAAGCTTTGATTTTAATAGAATAATCAAAAGAAGCAGAGATATTTCTGATAAAATAACAAATAATGTGGAACTTCTTGTAAAAAAGAATAAAGTTGGGCGTATAAAAGGTTATGGTAAACTTATTTCAAGGAATGAAATAAAAATATTTGACGAGAATAAAAAAGAAATTGACAAGATTACTGCTGATAAAATAATTATTGCAACAGGTGCAAAACCGAGAACAGTCAACGCTATCCCCGTTGATTATAAAAATATTATTACTTACTTCGAAGCAATGAGCCTTGATGAACAACCGAAAGAATTAATTGTAATTGGTGCCGGTGCAATAGGAGTTGAGTTTGCATACTTCTATCATGTTCTTGGAACTAAAGTTACAATTATAGAAATGCTGGATGAGATTCTTCCAATAGAAGACAAAGAAGTTTCTCAAACTCTTTCAAAGAATTTTAAGAAAAGAGGAATTGAAATATTAACCAAAGCAACAGTAGAAAAAGCTGAAGTAAAAGGAAATAAGGTTAATGTAACTGTAGTTGTGAATGGAGAAAAGAAAGAACTTTCTGCAGATAAAGTTTTAAATGCAATTGGTGTTGTAGGAAATATTGAAGGATTTGGTTTAGAGAAGTTAGGTGTTGAGACTTTCAAAAATCATATCAAGATTAATAAATCTACTTATGAAACTAATGTAAAAAATATTTATGCAATTGGTGACGTAATAGGTCCACCGTGGCTTGCTCATGTTGCATCTGCAGAGGGAATACATTGTGTGGAAAAAATAAAAGGATTAGATTTTCCTGATATTGATTACGGTAGCATTCCTGGCTGTACTTATTGCCAGCCACAGGTTGCAAGTATAGGTTTAACCGAAGATAAGGCAAAAGAGTCAGGTTACGAATTAAAAATAGGTAAGTTTCCTTTTATGGCAAGTGGTAAAGCTTTTGCAATTGGTGAAAGGGAAGGATTTGTGAAATTAATTTTTGATGCTAAATATGGTGAACTTTTAGGTGCGCATATTATCGGAAGTGAAGCAACAGAAATGATAGCAGAACTCGGTATTGCAAAAACTCTTGAAGCAACAGGTCATTCTATTTTTAAAACTGTTCATGCTCATCCTACATTATCTGAATCAGTAATGGAGGCTGCAGCTGCAGCTTATGGAGAAGTGATACACATTTAAATGTAAAATGTTTGATGGAAAATGGAAGATGTAATTATTAAAATTGAAAATGAATTACTTTGAATAAAAGAATATTAACATATTGCGATCTGAATCTAATAGATTACAAAGAAGCGTGGGATTTGCAAAAGGATTTATTTGAAAGAAGATATCGAAATGAAATATCTGATACGTTACTGTTACTTGAACATCCGCATACTTATACACTTGGAAAAGTGGCTGATAAGAAAAATCTTGTTGGAAATGAAAGCTATCTTAAAGAAAATAATATCTCGGTTTATGAAATTGACAGAGGCGGAGATATTACTTATCACGGGCCGGGACAAATTGTTGGTTATCAAATAATAAATCTTGAAAGCTGGCAAAAAGATACTCACAAATATTTACGCGCACTTGAAGAAGTATTAATGATGACTTGTAAAGATTATGGCTTGAATTCCCAACGCAATTCTAAATACACAGGCGTGTGGGTCGGTGATAAAAAAATTGCAGCCATAGGAATTAAGATAAGCAGATGGATTACAATGCATGGATTTGCATTTAATGTGAATACTGATCTGAATTTATTTAAAGGCATTATACCTTGTGGTATTTCTGATAAAGAGGTAACTTCATTAAATAAGGAACTCGGAAAAAATATATCAATTGATGAAGTAAAATCTTCTTTGCTTAAAAACTTTAAAGAAGTTTTTAATTACAATCTTATCAATCAAATCAGCTTTGCTGAATTATCAGGTGAGTTAGTCATTAGTTAATAAATTATAAAGGAATCTGATGGCAAAAAAACAAAACTCAAAGAATGAAGTAATAGAGAACAAGGCATCATCGCAAGAGAATGGTCACAATGGTCAGGATGAAATTAAAAAAGGTCTGATGAAATTTAATAAAAAAAATCTCCTGAATATTCTTAATCTGATGATAACAGCGCGTACAATTGATAACAAAGCAATGAACTTGTTGAGACAGGGCAAAACTTTTTTTCACATTGCCGGTTCAGGTCACGAAGCTGTTCAGGCAGTACTTGGACTTTACCTTGATTCAAAAAAAGACTGGTTATTTCCTTATTACCGTGATCTTGCTTTAGTTCTTTCAGCAGGATTAACACCAAAAGAATTTTTCCTTCAGTGTTTTGCCAAAGCAGATGATCCTTCCAGCGGCGGCAGGCAGCTTCCGGAACATTGGGGACATAATGATTTTAATTTACCGACACAATCCAGCCCCACAGGAACACAATTTTTACATGCTGTTGGTGCTGCATTGGCATCAAAAAAAACAGGTAAAGATTATATAACATATGTAAGCAGCGGAGAAGGCACAACAAGTGAAGGTGAGTTTCACGAAGCAGTCAATTGGGCAAGCCGTGAAAAACTTCCTGTTCTTTTTGTAATTGAGAATAACAAATATGCAATCTCAGTGCATGTTAAACATCAGAGCGGAGGAAAAGATAGTTCAATTGCTGAAATGGTTAGTGGATATTCAAATCTTTATAGAGCAAGAATTGATGGGACTGAATTCTTTACCTGTTATGAAGAGATCGGGAAAGCGATTGAATACATTAAAGATGGAAAGGGTCCTGCATTAATTGAAGCTGATGTTGTTCGGCTACTTTCTCATTCATCTTCCGATGACCAGAAAAAATACAGGGAGGAAAAAGAATTAAATGAGGACATGAAGAAGTGCCCTATTCAACAACTTTCTAAAAAGATGATTGATAATTACGGAGTTACTAAAGATGAAATAGATTCTATTTGGAAAGAAGTTATAGAAGAAATAAATGCTGTTTCAGATGAAGCAGCAAAGATGGCTGATCCTAACCCTGATGAAGCTCACCGGTTTATTTTTGATGAAAGTGGTTTGAAGGATACTTTTGAATATGAGAGCAATGAACCAAATGGGAAAAAAATCGTAATGGTTGATGCCATAAATCATGCATTGCATGAGGAAGCTGAACGAAATGAAAAAATATATATGTTCGGCCAGGATATAGCTGATGATAAAGGAGGAGTTTTTACAGCGACAAAAGGTCTCTCTACTAAATTTGGGAATGAAAGAGTTTTCAATTCTCCTCTTGCTGAAGCAAGTATAATAGGTGTTGCAACCGGCATGGCATTAACAGGGTTAAAACCTGTTGTTGAGATTCAGTTTGGAGATTACATCTGGCCTGGTTTTATGCAAGTGAAAGATGAACTTTCAACTATCCGGTACCGCTCGAATAATAATTGGACAGCACCTGTTGTTATAAGAGTTGCTGTGGGAGGATATATTCATGGCGGTATTTATCATAGCCAGAATATCGAGGCAATATTTGCACACGTTCCGGGAATTTATATTGCATATCCATCTAATGCAGCAGATGCAAAAGGTTTACTTAAAACTGCCTGTAGGTTAAATGATCCGGTTCTATTCTGTGAACATAAAGGTTTATACAGGCAAAGTTCCGCTCAATCACCTGAACCGGATAAAGATTATCTTATTCCTTTTGGCAAAGCTAAAGTTGTGAGAGACGGGAATGATCTTACAATTATTTCTTATGGAGTTTCTTTGTGGGATTCTGTTCTTGCCGCAAGAAAACTTGAGGATGAAGGATATTCTGTTGAAGTAATTGATATCAGAACTATTGTCCCTCTTGATAAAGAAACAATTTTTAATTCAGTAAAGAAAACAGGCAAAGCAATTGTAATACATGAAGATACTTTAACTGCAGGATTCGGAGCGGAAATTGCAGCATTAATTTCCGACAATTGTTTTCAAAATCTTGATGGCCCTGTTAAGAGAGTTGCAGCAAAGGATTCTCATATTCCTTATGCACCTATTCTTGAAAGTGCAATTCTTCCAAGCAGAGTACAAATTTATAATGAAATAAAAAATCTTTTAGAGTTTTAGAAAAAGAGAAAGTCAAGGAGCAAAAGATGGAAGTTATAATGCCCAAAATGGGCGAGAGCGTTAGTGAAGGAACGATTATAAAATGGCATAAAAAAGCCGGCGACGCAGTAAAGCGTGATGAAATTATATTTGAAATAAGCACTGATAAAGTTGATACTGAAATTCCTTCACCGGCAGACGGAATCTTACAAGAGATAAAAGTTAAAGAGGGTGATACCGTTGATGTAGGAACTGTTGTGGCAGTTATTAATGAGAATGGTGAAGTAAATGTAAAACCTGAAACTAAACAGGTTAAAGAAGTTCCTAAAGAAGTGAGTAAAAAATCTGAAGAAAAAATTTCAGTAAAAGAACCTTCTTCAGGAAATATTATTGAGATCGCAATGCCAAAGATGGGTGAATCTGTTATGGAAGGGACTATCATTAAATGGCATAAGAAAGTGGGAGACAAAGTTAAAAAAGATGAAACTATTTATGAGATAAGCACTGATAAAGTTGATACGGAAGTACCTTCTCCTGAGGCAGGAACGCTGATAGAGATTTTAGTTGCTGAACAGGAAACTGTAGAAGTTGGAACAATAGTCGCAAAACTATCTACAAGTGAAAACGTTCCTCTGAAAAAAGAAATAAAAGAAAAAACACCCGAAACAATAGAATTAAAAAAGGAAGAGGAAAAAGAAGAACAGGAAATAACATCTATGCACGAAAACTTTGGAGGTGTTTCTGCAAGAGATGAAGAAAAATCAGGTGTGGCAGGTTTTTATTCCCCGCTTGTGCTTAGCATTGCTAAAAAAGAGAATGTTAGTTTCGGTGAATTGCAAAAGCTTAGTGGAACCGGGCTGGAAGGAAGAGTTACAAAAAATGATATTCTGAAATATATTGAATCAAGAAAGACTCAACCAAAACAGATTGAAGTTAAAAAACCTCTGGAGAAAACTCCTGCACCTTCATACAAACCTGTTTACTCAAATGATGAAATTGAAAAAATACCAATGGATAATATCAGGCAGAAAATTATGGAGCATATGGTCAGGAGCCGCGATTCTTCTGTTCATGTGTCTGCAATGCTCGAAGTCGATGTAACAAGAATTCATAATTTTATTCAGAAGAACAGGGATGCTTATTTAAAGCAGGAAGGTGTAAAACTTACTTATATGGCTTTCATTACCCAGGCTTGTGTAAAAGCTTTGAAAGAATATCCTCTTGTAAATGCCGCATTAGAAGGTAATACCATTATCAGGAAGAAATTTATTAATATTGGAATAGCTGTAGCAATTGAGCCGACAGGATTAATTGTTCCGAATATTAAAGCTGCTGATCAAAAGAATTTAGTTGGACTTGCGCATGCAGTAAATGATCTTGCTACGAGATCAAGAAATAAAAAACTTACCCCCGATGATATAAGCGGAGGAACATTTACAATTACAAATTATGGTGTGTTCGGTACAATTTTCGGAACGCCAATAATTAATCAGCCGGAAGTTGCGATTCTTGGTGTTGGTGCAGTTATTAAAAAACCTGTTGTAGTCGAAGCTGATGGAACAGATACAATTGCAATAAGAAATATCATGGCTTTAACGCTTTCACATGATCACCGGCTTGTTGATGGAATGCTTGGTGGAAAATTTCTTAAGTATCTTAAAGATACTCTTGAGAATTTTGATGAAAGTATGATTTAATTATGAGCAAAT
>CAYNUV010000200.1:0-5975 GCA_964400245.1 uncultured Ignavibacteriaceae bacterium | reverse complement strand
GAATTCTAGGCAAATTGAAAGAGCTCTTGGAAAAGAGAAGATAATTCTTCTTGCCATTGAAGATATTACTGAACGAAAATTCGCAGAAAAATTATTTCATGAAAACAGTCGTGTTACCAAAGAATATTTGGACAGTCTTTTTAATTATGGAAATATACCAATTATTATTTGGGACACTTCCTTGGTAATTATACTTTTCAACCATGCCTTCGAAAAATTGAGCGGTTATGATTGGAGTGAAGTAAGAGATAAAAAGATTGAAATTCTTTTCCCAATAGATAAAATTGATTCCTCAATTAAGTTAATAAAAAATAATCTAAGCAATGAAAGATCGGGAGCTATTGAAATAGACCTTTTGACAAAAGATAAAGAACACAGGACAGTTATTTGGAATTCAACAAATATTTTTGATAAAGAAGGGAAAAATGTTGTAGCAACAATTGCACAAGGACAAGATATTACCAAGCGCAAACGTTCTGAAGAATTATTGCGGGAAAGTGAAGAAAGATATCGCTCATTTTTTGAAAACAGTATGGATGCAATACTTTTAACAAGTCCCGATGGAAAAATATTTTCAGCGAACCCGGCAGCATGCAGAATGTTCGGATATTCTGCAGAGGAACTTATAAAATTGAATATGACCGATGTTGTGGATATATCTGATCCTCAATTATCCGTTCTGTTATCTGAACGGGCATTGAACGGAAAAGCATATGGTGAATTAACATTTATTCGGAAAGATGGAACACACTTTCCCGCAGAGATTTCATCAGCTATTTTCAAAAATCAGGAAGGTCTTGAACGCACCAGTATGATTATTCGGGATATCACCGAGCGCAAGCGTGCTGAGAATGAACTGATTGTAGCAAAAAATAAAGCCGAACAATCCGATAAATTGAAATCAGAATTCCTCACTCAAATGTCACACGAAATCAGAACTCCTCTGAATGCAATAGTTGGAAATGTTGACTACCTCAAGGATTTGTTTAACGAACAAATGGGTTCTGATACAAGTGACTGTTTTGATGATATTGATCTGGCTTCAAAAAGAATTATTAGAACTGTAGAGATGATACTTAACGCAGCAGAATTACAAACCAGTAGTTATAAACCGCTATTTGTAAAAGTTGACCTCAATTCAGAGATACTTAATAAATTGTATCAAGCGCTTCAGCTTTCTGCCAAACAGAAAGGATTAGATCTAATATATACTTGTAATGAAAAAGACACTAAAGTAATAGCCGATGAATACAGTATTACTCAAATCTTTGCCAACCTGATTGATAACGCAATCAATTACACAAAAAAAGGTAAAGTTGAAATACTTTTAGGAAAAAATAAAATGGGTGATATTATGGTTGAAGTAAAAGATACCGGAATAGGAATAAGTAAAGAATTTCTTCCAAGAATATTTGAATCGTTTGCTCAAGAAGAGCAAGGTAATAATAGAAGCTTTGAAGGAAACGGACTAGGATTGGCACTTGTTAAAAGATATTGTGAATTGAACAATATAATCATAGAAGTTGAAAGCGAAAAAAATGTGGGGTCAATATTTAGAATTATTTTTAATAAAGAAGTTGCAAAGGCATAAAATTGAAAAAAATGCTAATCGTAGAAGACGATGATTTAACTATAAAGCTAATGAGAAGGATTTTTCGAGTTGATTTTGAAATGTTTATTTGTGATTCAGCTGAAGAATTTTATGAAAAATACAGTGATAATAATTTCGATATTATAATACTGGATATATCGTTAAAAGGAACTAAGAATGGCTTGGAGTTAATAAAGGAGATTAAAGAAGTCCCATCGTACACCGGCACTCCCATACTTTGTCTAACCGCACATACACAAACTAAGATGCGGCAAACAGCAATAGAATCCGGCTCTGATCTTTTTATTACAAAACCGGTTTCTAATAGAGAACTTAAAGAAGCAGTTGAATCTCTTTTAAAATCAAAACAGTACAGAAACAAAATAAAAATATAATTGATGTTCTCTACATTAGATTTGTTGAGATGAAAAATATTTTAGTTATCATTTGTAATTTATTCTTGATAAGCAATAGATATAAAAAATTTTAAATTAGTTGTCAATATTTAAAACCTTGTTCGTACTATATATTCAAAATCTATTTGCTTTTTTAAAAAACACACTAAAGATCTAATTCTTTTTCCATCAACTATTCAGAACAAAATATTTACACAGGCTCACTAAACAGATGTAGTCCCTTTTTCATCCCTTTGCCTTATTGTGTAATATCATTCTTCTGTATATCATAATTAAATAGGAATTTGCTATCAATTCAGTATAAATAAGATTGCTTATTAATCAAGGAATCTTCCCTGATAGATAATTTTAGATAGTTAAGCATCACTAAAAATGGAAAAAATAATTTTGCAGCACTTACAAAATGAAAACCAGGAAACAGAAATCATCCCGGTAAATTTTTCTGAGACTATTCCTGATTCAGTATTTAAAAAATTCTTTTTAGAGGTATCTTCGCTTACAATTTTTACATGGCGCTTTTTCAAAGAAGTATTTAAGCCGCCGTATGAGTTCAATGAAATAATGAAACAATCTTTCCTGATCGGTTACAAGTCTCTTCCTTTAGTTGCTATTACAGGATTTATAATCGGGCTTGTGCTTACTATTCAGTCAAGGCCCACTTTGGCAAAGTTTGGAGCGGAATCGTGGCTGCCTGCTATGGTAGCAGTTTCAATTATACGGGAGATTGGACCTGTTATAACTTCATTAATCTTTGCCGGGAAAGTTGGATCAGGAATCGGGGCAGAGCTGGCATCAATGAATGTTACCGAACAAATTGATGCGATGCAGGTATCTGGCACCAATCCGTTTAAATATCTTGTTGTTACAAGGGTACTTTCTGCAACATTGATGCTTCCGGTATTGGTAGTTTTGTCCGATGCTGTTGGATTGTTAGGATCATTTGTCGCTGTTAACTTAAAAGGAAATGTAAGCACTTATTTATTTTTTTCGCAGATATTTCAAAGCCTCGAATTTAATGATCTGCTTCCGGCTTTCATCAAAACTTTTTTCTTCGGATTTGCAATTGGACTTATAGGAAGTTATAAAGGATATAATTCAAATAAAGGAACTGAAGGAGTTGGGAAAGCGGCTAACTCAGCCGTAGTATTCGCATCTTTAATGGTTTTTTTAATAGATATGATAGCTGTACAAGTTACAAGTTTGTTTCAAAGTTAAACCAGGTAATGAGAAGTATGACTGCTAATGCAGCCCTTGTAAAAACCGAAAATGATTTTAAGCAAAACGGTCATGTTGTTGTTAAGATGGAACATCTTAAGAAATCTTTTGGGAATCTTCATGTGCTGCGGGATATTAATCTGGTGATTAATAAAGGAGAAAATCTCGTTATACTTGGAAAATCCGGTACTGGTAAATCGGTGCTCATAAAATGTATTGTGGGATTGGTTGATGTTGATGAAGGTAATCTTGTTATACTTGGTCAGAATATTTCTGAACTCAATGAGAAAGAGCTAATTGAAATACGTAAAAAGATTGGTTTCCTTTTTCAAAGCGGTGCCCTATATGATTCCATGACAGTTAGAGAAAATCTTGAATTCCCCCTTAGAAGACAATTTCGTTCAATACCGAAAGAAGAAATGAACTCGCTTGTAAAAGAAGCATTACAAAATGTAGGGCTTGGTGATGCAATTGATAAGACACCTTCAGAACTTTCAGGTGGTATGCGTAAAAGATTAGGTTTAGCCCGAACGTTGATTTTAAAACCTGAGATCATGCTTTATGATGAACCTACAACCGGGCTGGATCCCATAACATCAAAAGAAATAAGTAACCTCATTCTCGAAGTACAAAAAAAATATAATACTTCTTCCATCATTATCACGCACGATATTGAATGTGCAAGGCTTACAGCAAATCGAATAATAGTTATCAAGGAAGGAATATGTTCTGCAGAAGGATCATATACCGATCTTGAGAATTCATCAGATCCATGGATAAGATCTTTTTTTGAATAAATAACCGAGACAAATTTTAAGAGCAGAATCAAATGAACAAGAACACAAGTAATAAAATCAGGCTTGGAATATTTATTTCCCTTGGAATAATAGTTTTCATTATAGCTATATATTTTATCGGTGAGAAGCAGCAATTATTCAGAGGCACTTTTCGCATAAGCGGAGTATTTAAAGATGTTGCCGGACTTCAGGCGGGCGGTAACGTGCGGCTCTCAGGAATAAATGTGGGGACTGTGGACAATATCATTATTATTAGTGATACTTCCGTTAGAGTAGAAGTTTTAATTGATGAAAGCACCCGGAAGTTTATAAAGAAAGATGCGGTTGCAAGTATTGGCTCGGAGGGACTTATAGGAAATAAAATTTTAATTATAAATCCCGGTACAGGCGGAAAAAAGGAAATAGAAAACAACGATGTTATCGGAACAGTACAGCCAATTAATATGGACGATATTCTGTTATCATTAAAAAATACTATTGATAATACCTCAAATATCACAAGTAATTTATCTAAGATTACAAGCAGTATAGAATCAGGAGAAGGAACAATTGGAAGATTGTTAATGGATAAAACCCTGTCACAAAATGTTGACTCTTCCATTGTTAATCTTAAAGAAGGATTGTCAGGATTAAAAAATCTTGTGGATGAAGCAAAAATCAGCTTTGAACAAAATTTCGATTCCACTTTTATTAATTTGAAAGAAGGTTCAGCCGGGTTTAAAGTACTTATGGAGAAAGCAAAAGATAGCTGGCTGTTGTGGGGCTTTTAACCACTTGTCATTCCCACCCCGATTTTCATCGGGGTAAACTCCAGTGGGAATCCATTTTATCTTAAATAGATTCTGAATTCCGGTTTCAATTCAGAATGACATTATATGTTTGTTGTATAAAGTAAAATTAGGACACCACTTAAATTTGGAATTAAAATCTTATAGAATTAAGATAAATGAATCTTTACTCAACAGGAATTCCTTTTCATTAAATCCGCAACAAAGGCGATTGACTCACCAAAAGGATGTAGTTCCTTTTTCATCCCTTTGCCCGATTGTACTACCGCATTTCTCTTCATAACTTCATATTAGATAAGAACATTGAAATTTAAATTATGGAAGCCTCAACTATTCTAATTCAACATTTACCTTTATGCAAGGTGCTACCTTTTGTACTGGTAAATGTAAACTGTGTTGGTGCAACGGAAACTTAATCTCATGTTGAATACAACGCAAATAAGAGGTATGAAATGAATAGTAAAAAACAGAAAACCATTCTCATTGTAGATGATGATGCAATCGTCGCCTTAAATGATTCAATTAAATTGAAAGAGTTTGGATATAATGTTATCCATGTTCAAACCGGTCAAAAAGCGATTGAAGCTGTTAATGATAGGGAACCTAAAATTGATCTTATTCTTATGGATATTAATCTTGGTGAAAAATTAGACGGCGGTGATATAGCAAAACTAATACTTAAAGACCACGATATCCCGCTTTTATTCCATTCAAGCCATTTAGAGCGTGAAGTTGTAGATAGAACTCAGAATATAACTTCCTATGGATATGTTATTAAGAACGGTATTACTGTACTCGATGCTTCTATTAAGATGGCGTTCAGACTTCATGAAGCATATTCGAATTTGCAGGATAATAAAACAATAATAGAATCCAGTAAAAAAGATTTGCAAGTTTTTGAAAAACGATATCGCAGACTTTTTGAAGCAGCCCAGGATGGTATATTAATTCTAAATGCTGATAATGGAATGATTGTGGATGTTAATCCTTTTTTAATAAACCTGCTGGGTTATTCCAAAGAACAATTCCTTGAAAAAAATCTTTGGGATATTAGTGCTTTCAGGGATATTGAATATTCCAAAGAATTATATAAAGAATTACAGGAAAAAGAGTATGTCCGTTATGAAGATTTACCCCTGATAACCTCTGACGGAAAACAAATTCATGT
>CAYNUV010000199.1:0-5984 GCA_964400245.1 uncultured Ignavibacteriaceae bacterium | reverse complement strand
TCTTTAACCGAAAGAGTTTTTGAGGGATCGTTTTGGGCACAACCCTGTAATGAAAATAAAAGCAAAAAAACGGGTAAATGATTCTTTAAAATTTTCATAATCATTTTAATTCATACCGCAATACCCGGAACTACAGTCACAGCTTCCGGTTTCACAGCTATCGGATGATGAATAATCGCCTGAACTTTTTGTAAATCCTGCTGCACTAAAAGTTGAAAGGAGTTTATTAATTTCTGTTGAATGACATTCCGGACATTCAACTCTTTCAATATTGTTTACAGATTTATGTAATACTTCAAACCTATTTTTGCAGTCAGAACATTTATATTCAAATAGCGGCATACATTTCCTTTTATTCAGAAATAATAATTTCCGGTGAAAGAACAATTTTCGATTTCATTGAGTTTGAAATTAAACATGCTTTCTCGGATTTTTCAATTATTCTTAATGCTCTTTCTCTGTCTTTTTCGTTTCTCAAAATAACTTTTGGCTTAAGTTCTATTTCTGTAATCATAAACATACCATCAACTTTTTCAAGTTTACCTGTTGCGCTGGAATCAAATGAAACAAAATCCAGTTTTGAATTCTCCGCTATTGCGAGGAAGGTTGTCATAAGGCAACTGTTTGCTGCAGCTACGTAAAGATGTTCCGGTGACCAGATATTTGGTTCTCCTTTAGGAAACTCCGGTGGAGTTGCAACAGTAATTGGATTTGTTAAATCAGGTGAAGTTAAAGTTCCTCTTCTCCCTTTTTCCCATCTTAAGTCTATATTATAAATATGCATATTATCAATTCTATTTCTCCCCTGTTAATCAAATATTTACTGAAAGTATGATGTTAAAATTGAATGGAAGATTCAGTTATTCCCAATAATTTTTTTATTCATCTCTAAGTTTTAAAAAATTCATAAGCTTTGTATGAACATTCTTAGGCAATTCCACATTATATTTTCTGTAGCAATCAATAGTCAACTCAACCGATTTGAAATACTCTCTGCAATTCTCGCAATTTTCAAGATGTTCCTTTAGTTCAAGGCACTTATCGGAGCTTGTATCTTGTGCGAGACATTCGCACACATATCGCATAACTTCTTTACATGAAACTTTTTCTTTCATCTTTCAAATGCTCTTGTTACTTCGTTCCTTAAAAAGGCTCTTGCCCTGTGAAGTCTTGATTTAACAGCGGAAATTGAAAGCTCCGCTGCTTCTGCCGTTTCTTCGGTTGATAATCCTTCAACATCTCTTAATAAAAAAATCATCCGGTATTCGGGTGATAGTTTTGAAATTGCATTATCAAGAATCTTTTTCAATTCCTCATTCTCTGTGTATTTAGTCGGAAGCTTGCTGTAATCAGCTGTGTAATTATCTCCATAAAGTGAATCATCATCGTCTATAGAAACAAACCGCCTCTGTTTTTCTTTTCTTGCCTCCATCAAACAATGATTAGTAACAATTCTGTATAACCAGGTTGAAAGTTTTGATTTATTGTCAAACTGGTTTAAATGCTTAATCATACTGTAAAAAGTTTCCTGCATAATATTTTCTGCTTTATCGCGATCGCGGCATATCTTAAAAGCAAAATTATAAATTGTCGTTTCATATCTTTTAACAATTTGAACAAGAGCTTGCTTGTTGCCTTCTTTTGCCAGTTCAATCAATCTTGTTTCATCTGACGTATCGTATGATGCAGTTGAATCTTTTTCGGTTCCTGTTTTTCCTGTTGAAGAGTTTTTATTAATCAAATTTTTCTCGTTATACGCTCAAATATTCTGCATACAAAAATAATAAAATATAATAACTCATCTCCTTTCTTACAGGTATTTTTGTATCTCAAAAAGATTACTAAGGAAAGATTAGCCTAAAAAGATCTGAAAATCAATCGTATTCGCAATATTTTTTTGGTAAGACCTTTGCTTGTATCAAATTCAGATTTAATGATTAAGGATAGTATATCTGTTTTAGAACACGTCTTGAATTTCTGTGAAGCATGAAATAAAAAGAAACTTATATTTGATCAAATAATTTTGAATGTTTAATCATTAATAAATAAATAAAAATGTTTCAGAATAAAAACTTATCAATCCTGACATCAAATCTTCTTTTCAAAGGACTTGATGATTCGGTAGTCAGCCCAATATTTAATTCAAAAAATTTCCGAGCTGAAAAGGAAGGTGAATTAATCTTCCAGGCAGGTGATGAAAGCCAGTCGCTTTACCTGATTCTCCAGGGTGAAGTTAAATTAAAATATTTTGGAACAAAGGGCAGTAATGCTTCTTTCAGAAGATCCAAAAATCAATTTTTCGGTGAGAGAGAAATTATTGATCGGACAACAAGAATTTCTTCTGCTGTAGCAGATACTGACTGCATATTTTATATGATAAGTAAAGAAGAATTATTTCAGATGGCAAGTAACCATAAAATAATCCTGAAGAATCTTTCATTTGATTCTGCAGAAGAAGAAGAATTTGCTGATGATATGTCTATAGAGCAGCAAAGTATTAATGTTAACCCGGATGAATCATCTTTTGAAAATGTTGAAGATAAAATCCAGGAAGAAATTATAATGGATGAAGAAATTGCTGACATTGCATTTGATGTTCCCGCGAATGAAGAGCTTCATGATTTTCATGACGAAAGTTATCTCACATTTACAGATGATGATGATGATGATGAAGAGGATGAGAAATTAGATTATAATAGTGACTTTTTCAATGAAGAATTTAACAAAAAAGTTTCTATTGAAAATAATTTGGGAAATCATGGTTCAATCGATTCGTTTACCGGTTTACCGGAAGAGTTCCTTGAAGAGAAAAATAATCTGACTGAAAACGATAATTTGATTCCAACAATTAATGATTTTGAAAATATTCCCGCAGAACCGGAAAAATTTGCTTTCTCAAATTCTTTTGACAGCCAGGGAAGTAACAATAGCGAAGCTTACCAAACTGAAACTATCACACTTATTGAAAGTGCACAGAAATTTTTAAATAATAATATCAGTTTCCCCCTGAATGAAATTAAAAAATTTGCAGACTACTTAAAGAAAACTCCAAATTCTGGTGAGGTTCCATATATAAATGATCTCATAACAAAACAAGCTGATTCAGTTAATACAATAGTTGTATCCACATTAGAATTTTTATCGGGCAAAAGTAGTGTAAACATGAATCTCCGAAATGCTGATGATGTTATCAATGATGTTCTTTCTTTGCTTTCAGATTATATTGAATCAAGGAACTCAGTGCTTTATAAAAAGATTGAATCCCGTGCAAACATAAAAGTTGACAAAGATAAATTTTACTTTGCTCTCTTCCAGATAGTAAAGAATGCGTGCGACGCAATGCCTGAAGGTGGAAATATTTTCGTAACCGTAACAAAAGAAGAGGGACAGGTTAAGATTGAATTTACTGATGAAGGCCTTGGAATTCCATCAAGCCTGACATTTGAAGTTTTTGAACCCTTAATAAGCCACGGCAAACCCGATGGTTCAGGCCTCGGATTAAGTATAGCCAAAAAGATAATCCAGGATCATAATGGCGATATTTCTGTTGACAGTGAACTTGGCGAAGGAACAAAAATTATAATATCCATACCGGAATTTATTTAATTTTAATTCTTCTATTTTATCTTAACAATTTTACCGCGTGATTGTTATCTTTCATTTAAAGATAATTATCTTTAATGAATTATAACCTTATTACCATTCTTGGTCCAACTGCAACAGGTAAAACAAAACTTGCAGCTAAACTCGCACTTAAATTCAATGGGGAAATCATCTCTGCAGATTCAAGGCAGGTTTACAAAAGAATGGATATCGGAACAGGAAAGGATTTAGATGATTATATTGTTGACAACCACAAAGTTCCTTTTCATCTGATTGATATCGTTGATCCCGCGATAGAATTCAATTTGTTTCTTTTCACATCTTATTTTAAAGAAGTCTTTATTCAGATAATCTCTAAAAATAAAATTCCATTTCTTACCGGTGGAACCGGGTTATACATTAGTTCCATTATTCAGAATTACAAATTAAAGCAAGCTGATTTTAGTGAAAGCGAGATTAAAAGATTTTCCAATTTACCTGATGATGAATTACGATCTTATCTTTCAAAGATAAAACCAAAGCACCACAATAAAACCGATCTGGATAAAAGAGACAGACTTATAAAAGCAATCCTGGTTGCAGAATCGGAAAAAGATTCTCTGTTGGCTAGTCTCAAAATAAATCCTCTTGTAATAGGAGTTGATTTTGAAAGAAGTGAAATAAAAAAACGAATTACTGAGAGACTGACTAAACGGTTAAAGGAAGGAATGATTGAAGAAGTAAAAAATCTTATTGATTCAGGTGTAACACATGAAAGGTTGCTGCAATTCGGCCTTGAGTATAAATTTATTTCTCTCTTCCTTAAAGATGAACTTAATTACGATGACATGTTCCGGAATCTTAATAGTGCAATTCATGGTTTTGCAAAGAGACAGGCGACATGGTTCAGGAAAATGGAAAGAGAAGGAGTTAAGATAAACTGGATTGATAAAGCAGATTATGAACAAGCTTTTGAGCTGATATTGAAACATACTTTTATAAATGATATTAAAATATGAATTCTTCACTTCCTGATAATGTTAAAAAATATTTAGCTAAGTATGGAACCAAAACCTGGAAGATATCCATAAAAGAAAATTTAAAATTTGATTGTGTAATAGTTGTTCCTGCTATTGCAGAGTATGAAAACATTACCAGGCTTCTTAGTTCATTAAGTGAAAATAATTTTAACAGGAAATACAAAGTTGCTTTAGTATTTGTTGTAAACAATCTTATCTCTTCAACTGAAGAGGTTAAAACAGATAATCAAAAAACAATTGAGCTTTTAAAAGCAATTCAAAATAACAATTCATCTTTTCATCAGGTTGTTGAAAAATTCAATTCATTAGGAATTACACTTGGTTTTGTAGATGCTTCTTCAAAAGGATTGGAACTAAATGAGAAAACAGGAGGCGTTGGACTTGCAAGAAAAACCGGGATGGATCTTGCTCTTGAACTATTTGATTATTCAAATCCTGGTAAAAAATTAATTGTCTGCCTTGATGCTGATTGCACTGTCGAAAATAATTATTTGAATGAAATAATAAATTTCTTCAACAGCAATAATTTTAATGCTGCAATAATTAATTATGAACATACCTTACCGGATGATGAAGAAAGCAAAAGAGCAATAATTTGTTATGAAATATTTCTAAGATATTATGAGCTTGGGTTAAGATATGCCGCCTCAGAGTATGCTTTCCAAGCCGTCGGCTCAACAATGGTTTGTGATCATGAAGCTTATATAAAGGTTGAAGGAATGAATAAGCGGAAAGCCGGAGAAGATTTTTATTTTCTGGAAAAGCTTGCAAAGAATTGTAAGATTGAGAAAATAACTTCAACTAAAGTATATCCTTCGGCAAGACCTTCGTGGAGAGTTCCATTCGGCACCGGGCAAAGAATAAACCGGTTCTTATCAAAAACTCAGAATGAATATCTTCTTTATAACCCGGAAAGTTTTAATATTCTCAAGCGCTGGTTGGATGTATTTAAATCCGATAAAAATTTTTCAGGAAAAGATTATTTACTCAAATCGAAAGAAATTCATCCTGAACTTTTTAATTTTTTACAGCAGCAGAATTTTGAAATAGATTGGGATAAAATCCTTATAAACTCAAAAGACAATTTTCAGATTAATATACAAAAGCACCGGTGGTTCGATGGTTTCCGCACTTTTAAGCTCATTCATCATTTAAGAGATACTGCATTTCCTTTAATTAATATGTTTGATGCTCTTGATAGTCTTTTTAAACTAAATAATATTTTCCCCATTATGAGGGTTGAAGATATTCCTGAAATCCCTTTACAGTTTAAGTATCTTCAAACTTTAAGAATACATTAAATATGATTATTAAAACTTCATCAGATGAAATACAAAACTATCTTGTAGATGCGTCCAACTT
>CAYNUV010000198.1:0-6016 GCA_964400245.1 uncultured Ignavibacteriaceae bacterium | reverse complement strand
ATCTCTGATAATCTTGAACAAAGAAAACTTTATAGATTTGCTGAACAACTAAGAGGTTCTTCAATGTCAATGAGTAATAACATTGCTGAAGGTTCAGGTTCCAGTTCAAAGAATGAATTTAAACAATACTTAAATATTGCTCGCCGCTCAACCTTCGAAAATGCAAATATTCTTATTATTTTGAATCGTAGAAAATTTTTAGAAGAAAAAGAATTAAATATTTTATTAGAACAATTGGATTTATTATGTCGGAAGATAACAAATTTCAGAAAATCCTTAGATTAATTAATCTATGCTCTCTGCCCTTTGCTCTTTGCTGCGTGTAAGCGAATAAGTATGCAGCAATTATTCAATCATATTACTAAAGTTACTGGTGAATTGAGCCTTCCCGGCGATAAATCTATTTCCCATCGTGCTGTTTTCTTTTCATCTATGGCTGATGGGAAAGCTGTAATTAAAAATCTTTCTGATGGACAAGATGTTGCTTCTACAATTTCTTGTTTTAAAGAACTTGGTGTGGATATTAAAAGAGAAACTTCTCAAACTGTTGTAACAGGAAAAGGATTTAAACAATTTAATACACCGCAGAAGCCTCTCGACTGCGGTAACTCAGGTACAACAGCCAGACTTATTACCGGACTTTTATCTGCACAAAATTTTGAATCAACTTTAATTGGAGATGATTCTCTTTCAAAAAGGCCAATGGATAGAGTAATAATTCCACTTAAACAAATGGGGGCAAAATTTGAATTTGAGAACAACAAGCTTCCATTAAAGATTCTTCCAGCAAAAAATCTTCAACCGATTAATTATGAACTTCCGATTCCGAGTGCACAGATTAAAAGCTCTATAATTCTTGCTGGACTTCATTGTGATGGCGCAACCTCAATTGTAGAAAATCTTCCATCAAGAAATCATACTGAAAAAATGCTTGGGCTTGAAGTTCGAAAAAATGAATCAGGAAATGTTGTACTTGTTTCAAAACAAAATTACCCGGTTCCAACAGAATATTTTGTTCCTTCTGATGTATCTTCTGCAGCTTTTTTTGTGGTGTTAGCGTTATTAACAGGAAAGTCTCAATTAAAAATAAAGTCCGTTACACTTAATGAAACAAGGACCGGCTATCTTAAAGTTCTTGAAGATATGGGTGCAAAAATTAATTATGAAAATATTTCTTCAAGCAATGGAGAATTATATGGCGACGTGGTAATTGAGAGCAGTCAATTACAAAATGTAGAAATACCAGCGTCAATTGTTCCTAATATCATTGATGAAATTCCAATTCTTTCTGTAGCTGGTCTATTTGCTTCAGGAAATTTCAAAATTAAAGATGCAGGAGAATTAAGAAAAAAGGAAAGTGATCGTATCTCATCACTTTGTCATAACTTCAAACTTTTAGGATTGGAAGTTGATGAGTTTGATGATGGATTTTCAATATCAGGGCAAATAAAAAATAAAAATGTCGTGTTTGAGAGTTTTGACGATCACAGGATTGCAATGGCGTTTGGTATTTTATGCTCATTGATGAAAGATGGAGGAAAAGTAAATAATTTCGGTTGCGTAACAATTTCAAATCCTAATTTTATTGAGCAGATAAAAAAGATAACTTCTTGATTGAGTAAAAGTAAAGTTAAAACTTAATTACCTGGTGCTCAAAATTATTTATCTTAAGTTCGTTAAATAACTTTTCTGTAAAGCTTCCACCATATTTATTATAGAAATAAACAAAATTAAGCTCACGTTCCTGCAAATTATTATTCGGGAAAAGTGAATTCGTGAGCTTATCAATTTGTCTCAGGGTTATTTCATGCTTCTTTTTCTGAGCCTCAGCGGCTTTTCCTTTTAGCTCCTCAAGATAGTTCAAAACTTTTTGCCTGTATTTACCGGTTGCATCAGCAATTGTTTTATCAAACTCAAAAAGTTTTTCTTTAAGACGATCAAACACAAGATCAACCTGGTTGTTTGATTCAGCAAAAATATCTTCAACAGAATACTTTGCAATTGAACTTATAATTTTGCTTTTAAGCTCATCAGAATTAATAAATATATCTTCAAAAGAGAGATTAAATTTCTCAAGAACATTTTCAAGATTCTTTTCAAATATTGTTGCTGATACACGCGGATAAATAATTGGCTGATTCAAATTATAAAAATCATACAAAGGTGTAAGCTGTGCAAAGTAAGATATTTCGCTTGGGCCACCAATATAAAATGCAGTTGGCAGAAGGTAATCCTGGCATATCGGTCTCAGCAAAACATTTGATGAAAAGTTTTCAGGTTTAGTGTCAATCTCATCAATTATTTCTTCGGGAGTAAATTTTTTCCGTTTTCTTCTTAAACGAAATTCATTTTCAACCGGTTCAATAAGAAAACGTCCTTCTTCAGTGCTGTAAAAAAGATTTACCGGTCTTACTTTTACCTGTGTGTGATATATTTCTTCAAGTGTGGCACTAACCTCAACAAGCTTTTCAGTATGCTGCCTGAAATTATTAATTTCTTTTTTAAAAACAGGTCTGAGAAGATTTTTAATAATTATGTCCTGCGGATCAAAAATGATTAATCCATATTTATCAAAAAACCAGAATATTAATTCTTTAAATGATTGTTTAAATGATTTTCCATTCGAATAAATTTCCTTTAGCTTATTAAGAAGCTCCGGTTTGAATTCAGTCTCACGAAGATTCTTGTCAAGATTTTCAAAGAAAGAAGTGATGGTGTCTTTTATTTTTAAATATCCAACACTGATTCTCGTCTCATCTTCAGGAACTTCATCATCGTAAGAAATTTTGGTTAACTCATTAGCTTCATTAATAATCCCTATTGATCTGACCTCTTCAAAATCATGATCATCTCCTTCAAGCCAGAATACCGGGACAAAATTGTATGCGTCGTATCTTTCTCTTAAATGCTCTGCAAGCTTAATGGTGGTAATTATTTTATAAAAAGTGTAAAGAGGTCCTCCAAGAATTCCAAGCTGCTGTCCGGTAACAACAGCAAGAGTATTTTTTTCTTTTAGTAAATCTATATTATTTTTTGTCTGAGAAGAAAGTGTGAACCCTTCATACTGGGAATGAATTATCTTGCTAAGATCGCTTCTGAATTCTCTGCTGGTTTCTGAAATAGACTTAAATAAATTTAAATATTCTTCTTTATTTCTGTAATCATGTTTATAAAATCTTTTTACGTTTTCAAATTCATAAAGATAATCCAGGAAAAGATTGTATTGCCCGGGAATATCCCCGAAATTAATCTGCATTTATTCTCCGATTAGTTTTCTATTTTTATTGTTGTTAAAGTAAAAAAAACTGTTATGCTTAACAAATTTGTGTATCCTTCGATAATAGCTTAATGATAAGCTTTCATAGTTTTTTATAATTCTTTATCTTCATCAATAAAATAAAACAAGTTAAGTTTGGAAATAAACCCTTTAAAATATCTTACTCCGTCACGAGCATTTAATGTAGTTAAGATAGTCAGCTCATTTGCAGTATCAAGATTAATACGCAAGCCAATAGTTTGGGGAATGCCGATTAGTTATTCTGTTGAGCCAACAAATCATTGCAATCTGAAATGCCCTGAATGTCCTTCCGGTTTAGGAGCATTAACTCGTCCTTTGGGAATGCTTTCAGTTGATGATTTCAAAATCATAATTGATCAAATTAAAGATACAGGATTTTATGTACAGCTTTATTTCCAGGGTGAACCTTATATAAATAAAAATCTTCCTGAGATGATAAAGTATGCACAGAGCAGAAATATTTATATTTCAATAAGCACTAACGGGCATTATGTAAATGAAAAAACTGTTAACAATATTGTTGAAAATGCTCCTGATAAATTAATTTTTTCTATGGATGGACTTGATGAAGAGAGCTACCGGAATTATAGAGTAGGAGGTTCATTTAAAAAAGCTGATGATGGTTTGAGGATGCTCATTAAAAAACGAAATGAGCTGGGCAAACAAAAACCTTTTGTCGAGTTTCAATTCATTGTGATGAAACAGAATGAACATTTACTTGATGATGTAATTAAATACGGTAATGATGTTGGAGTTGATAAGGTTGTTTTTAAGACTATGCAGGTTTCTTCGTATGAGAATGCATTGCACTTTCTTCCAACAAATCAAAAATACAGCAGGTACAAAATAAATAATGGCTCATTTAATATTAAAAACAAACTAAAGGATCATTGCTTTGCTTTATGGCGGACTTCCGTAATTACTTGGGACGGGACTGTGGTGCCATGCTGTTTTGATAAGGATGCAAATTTCGCTTTGGGAGAATTAAATGAGAATTCGATGAAAGATATCTGGACATCGGAACCTTACCAGAATTTCAGGCAGGGTGTATTAAATAGCCGTAAAGGTTTGAGTATGTGCTCTAATTGTACAGAAGGATTAAAAATTAATATTCTGGAACTTGAACAATAAGATGGAATTATCAGAAGTAAAAAATAATCTTGTTAAATCTTTTCTTCTAAATAAGAATAGAATAATTCTCTTTCTTAAAATTGTAATAGCGTGCGGACTTGTAATATTTGTTGTCTCCACTATAAAATTATCTGAAGTTATTACTGCTTTAGAGAATGCAAATTATTTTTTAATTCTTGTCGCTTTAGTTATGCTTATACCGAATGTTTTTCTTCAATATTGGAAATGGAATTTAACATGTAAATCAATATTGAATAGTGGAGGCAGGGAGAAAGTTTTATATTCATTGCTCCAGGGATTTGCAGCGGGTGCCTTCACTCCTTTAAGGTTAGGTGAATATTTCGGAAGAGCATTCTCCTTCAGAGATAAGACATTGCTCCAGGTTACTATTGCAACATTGATTGATAAATTTTTTGCACTTTCTATTGTAGCTTTTATAGGTTCATTGGCAAGTATTCTGTTCATTTATTTTTATTATGATGTTACATTTTATATTACTTTAACTTTGTTTATCATTGTATTTAGTCTGTTTTATATTTTAATACTAGTTGTCATCAGTCCTGAATTCTGGAATAATTTTCTTTTCAACAAAATCAGAGAATCTAAAAAGCTAAATAATATTTTTAGAAAAATGGGGTTCCTGAAAAATCTTGACAGGAATTATTCACTTAAAATGTTTTCTATATCTTTCCTGTTTTATGTTTGCTTTATAATGCAGTTTGTAATTTTAGTTTTTGCTTTTACAAATCAAATCCATTTTACCGATTATGTATGGGCAGCTTGCCTTGTTATGTTTGTAAAAACTTTTTTTCCTCCAATTTCGTTAAGTGAGCTTGGAATCAGGGAAGGGGCTTCAGTATTTTTCCTTGGACAAATGGGAGTTGATTCTGGTTCAGCTTTTAATGCTGCTTTTTTTCTTTTCTTAATAAACATTTTAATCCCAGCTTTAGCCGGATCTATATTAATGTTTAAGAAAAATAATGCCTGAGATTATACTTATTATTTTCTTTTCCTGCCTTCTTCTTTTCTACATTTATTTTATAACAGGTATTTATTTTGGTTTAGGCAAACTTCCAACCAAAACAGAGCAAAAAGTTTTAGATGAATTTATTTCTGTGATCATTCCTTTTCGAAATGAATCAGACAATATTCTTGAGAGCCTTAAGAGTATTGAAAACCAATCTTATCCGAAAGAAAAATTCGAAGTAATTTATATAAATGATTCTTCAACAGATGATTCTTTAAATAAAATTTGTGAAGCACAAAAATCTTCTAATATAAAAATCCTCTCTTTACCGGATAGTTTTCTTCCTAATGCTCATAAAAAAAGAGCGGTAAGATTTGGAATAGAAAACTGCAGTGGAGAAATAATTGTAACAACAGATGCAGATTGTATTCACAAACCAGAGTGGCTTAAAACTTTTGTAAGTTTTTATGATAATGAAACAGGATTTATTTCCGGCCCTGTTGAATTTAAAAGAGGAACTATATTCTTTGATAAACTTCAAAGGATTGAATTTGCCGGATTAATTCTTTCAGGTGCGGGTTTAATCGGAATTAACAAACCAACTATTTGCAATGCGGCTA
>CAYNUV010000197.1:0-6021 GCA_964400245.1 uncultured Ignavibacteriaceae bacterium | reverse complement strand
AATTGAGAATACCTATGAAATAACTAAGCAACTTATTTCAAACCTGCAAAATTTTTCTGTTATAAAGAATGATTCAAAAACACTTCCCGGCAAAAAAGGAGCTTTAACTTCCGGAATAGCAAAATCAAAATATGATTTTATAATGATTACAGATGCAGATTGCAATCCACAAAAAGATTGGATTAAAAATTATTCCAATATCTTTGTTGGTGGTTATGATTTTGTTTTTGGTGTAGCTCCATTTTATAAAGAAAAATCTTTAATCAATAATCTTTCCTGTTTTGAAAATATCAGAAGCAATATTTTAACTTTTACCTCAGCAATAATTGGTTACCCTTATTCTGCCGCAGCGAGAAATTTTGGATTTGAAAAATCTTCTTTTGAAAAATTAAAGGGTTATTCAAACACTATAGAAACTTTGAGCGGAGATGATGATCTTTTAATAAGGGAAGCAGTTAAAAATAAAATGCGGATAGGTTTAGTAACCGATGATGGTTCATTCGTTTATTCAAAAACAAAAAATAATCTTAAAGATTATTTAAAACAGAAAGCAAGACATACACAAACCTCACTTCATTATCTTCCTTTTCATAAATTCATTCTTGCTTCCTGGCATTTATTAAATTTATTCTTTCTCCTCTCCCCTGCTTTATTTTTTGTTGATTCGGCTTTTGTATCGCTATTCATTATAAAAATTTTAATTGACACCATCGTTGTATTTAATCTTCAGAAATATTTTGGATATGATTTTTACCCATTCAAAATTATTTGCCTGCAAATAACTTATGAACTATTCCTGATGATAAATTTTTTCAATGCGCTTACAGGTAAGACTGAGTGGAAAAGCTAATGACAAAAAAAGTCAAGAAAGAAATTTTTTAAATTTTACTATAACACTAAGCATAAGCCCTTTTTGACTTAGCTGGTTTAAAATGCAGTTGAATCAACTGAGAAGATTTTAAGGAAATTAAAGAATACGTCACACCTTTATCGTTAGAAAATTCGACTTCAAAATAGTCATCACGTAAATTTTCTACAATTGTACCAACATGTCCTTTTAGCAAACCTTCTTTTGGTAAATTTTCAGATAAGGCTACAACGTCAAGTAATTTAAATCTTTTTTTCATAATGTTATCCATAGAACTAATATATAAATCTTTCGCATTTAGCAGACTATTCATTCCAGTTATGCCAGCCGTTGTCTTTGTCAGGCATCTTATTCCCGCCAGGCCTAGAGTATTGCCACTTGAGCATCTTGGCATCATAAGGACCGCCGTTGCGGTTCTCCCAGACGATGAGAATTCACTCCCAGAAATTATTATTACTGTCTGGCTTCGTATTGCGCCCTATTCTCCCATAATTAAATAAAATCATTTTCTTATCGTTATCAGTGAAATTTCTATTCTCGAATAAAACGCTTACATTCCATATGCTAGGGATTTGGTCGTCTCTCAGATTATAACTCATTCCTGTGCTTAATTCTTTTACGGTAATTCTTTCTAAACTTTGAGAATTGATTTGTGAATTATATTTTGTGTGAGATGAATATATTTCTCCTTTTGTCGTATCAACCTTACACCCTGTTAATCCTTCTGCGCCAGATATTTCTCCCCATTCTATTATATAATATCCAGGAGTCCAAATAGGTGGCGGATTTTGTCCTATTTCTATCTGTGGATTTTCTAGGAAACTATTCGGATATAAAGGCGTGGTATATGCTGGTTTTAATACTTGATTTATTTTTTCAATTTGTTTTAGAGCCCTACTTCTTCCTGGTTCTTGTGTAGTATCGGCCACTATATAAAATATAGGTGGTTCTTTCCATCTGTTTGTTTGGTACGCTAATCCGGGAGCGTTTCTTCCAAATATACTATTGTAAAAAGTCATAAGATTGGATGAAAAGTTCAAGGTATCTAAAACATCCAAATCCATTGTCGTATCTTTTTCTGTTTTTATTACCGTATTTCTCTCCCATGTTTGTGGATGTGTGATATTCACATTGTTTATCCCAGAAGGCACTATGAGGCTATATTGCCCGTTTGCACCTGAAGTAGCAATCTGATTTCCGACTGTTACTATCGCTCCTTCTATCCCGTTGTTCTGTTCTGTCCATTTCATCAGTTTGTATACTCTACCGCTTATTGTCACATACGCCGAATCCGCTTCTATCTCTCCTACATCTGTGTTTCCCGTTATTATCCACCCGTATGGCACTGTCTTTGTTTGTATCCCATTGCCTTTTACTGTGATGCTGTCGAGCGTTATGTCTGAATCTCCTTTTCTTAGCCATCCCTGATTATTCTTATTCATTGATTGTTCTTTTCTTCCTTCTATCTGTTGCTCAATTTTTCCATAATTGAAGAAGCCATCTGTCTTTAGTATCTTATTTGCATATATTTTTCCGTCTATTTCTGTCTTTATTATGTATAATCCACTTGCATAATCTCTCATGTCAAGTTGAATATTATTTTCTCCACTCATTTCTTGATTAATCACATCTCTTTCTTGACCTAGGAGGTCCACGATACTAATCTTTACATTAGAATAACTATTCAGATTCAGATTCAATCTTGCTCCCGGCATATATCTTATCCCCCCTATATTCTCTGTCTCTGTAGGATCTTTCACGTCTGTTGTGCTGTTAGCTACAAAAAACCCATTATCATCACTCGGAGCTGTGAACAATGCATAATTGCCGTCTATAGTCATATGGCAATCAACACCAGCCTCAACACCTGAGCCATTATTAACGACCCTGCCACTGATATCCTGAGCCTTAGAAGTATTAAAGAACATGATATATCCAGCAACTGCCATAATAGCAGTATTCCTAACATATTGCACTCCCTTGCGTAAGATGTTTTCCAAGCTCACCATGATTTCCCTTAGATACTTATATTTATAAAGTTTTCGTTTTTGTTACCACTTATTAATCGAATTGTATAAATCTTTATAGGTTATTTCAAATTTACAATCAGGACACTCAGCTTTACTTCCTGCTAAATCCGTAATTACAATTGGAATTCTATTTGGATCTCCCTCTTCACAAAATAAAGCTATAAATTGATATCCACAATAAGGACAAATAATTTTTTCTTCAAACCATTCCAGCCAGCCAGCCATATAATAACTATACAAATAAAAAGATTACTTTCGGAAAACTTTGAATTTCTTTGAAATTAAAATTCAATCGCATATTTTGCCGATGCATAAATTATATAGATATGGATTATAAAGACTTAGCCCAAAAAGCCGTTTCAGCCAAATCAAAAGCAATACCTCCCTACTCAAACTTTCATGTAGGAGCCGCGATACTAACTGAAAATGGAAAAATTTATCTCGGTGGAAATATTGAAAACAGTTCTTACAGCTTAACAATTTGCGCTGAAAGAGTTGCTGTATTTAAAGCAGTATCCGAAGGCGAAAGAAATTTTAAAGCAATTGCTATTGCAAGTGATGATGCTGATTTTTGTCCTCCTTGCGGAGCTTGCAGACAAGTGCTTAATGATTTATGCGGAAGTGATCTTGATGTGATTATGGTTAATCCGAAAAGTGAATTGAAAATAATGAAACTCTCCGAGCTTCTTCCTTTAGCATTTGATATTAAACATCTAAAAAAATAAAATGGATTCATCCTCACATTTACTTCCTAAAGACACCGGCTGGATTGAAGTAATTGCCGGTTGTATGTTCAGCGGCAAAACAGAAGAATTAATAAGACGATTAAGACGCTCACAGATTGCAAAACAGAATGTTAAAATTTTCAAACCCAAAATAGATTCCCGCTTTTCAAACAGTTCAATCGTATCTCATAGCGAACAATCACTTCCCTCTATTTTGATAGACGATATTAATGAAGTAATTGAATCAGCAAAAGATGCAAAGGTTATAGGGATTGATGAAGCACAATTTTTCTCTTCTGATATTGTGAATGTCTGCAATACTCTTGCAAATAATGGTAAGAGAGTAATTGTAGCAGGTCTTGACCAGGATTACAGAGGAATTCCTTTTGAGCCAATGCCGCAGCTTCTGGCAATTGGAGAGTACATTACTAAAACTCTTGCTATCTGTGTTGTCTGCGGAAACCCTGCTGATAAAACCCAAAGAAAAACTTTATCATCTGAAAGAGTAGTTGTTGGCGCATCCGATATTTATGAAGCCCGTTGCAGAAAGTGTCACTACATTCCAAATGAAAGTTAGGGTAATTTATGGACTTTACGGATATACTGCGGGGATTTTTCGGAATAGTACTTATCCTTGCTATTTCTTTTCTTCTCTCTAACAACAAAAGAAAAATAAACTGGCGCTTAGTAATTGTTGGACTTGCACTCCAGCTTGTATTTGCAATTTTTATAATCAAAGGAGATTCTCTAAGAGCATTCTTCTTCCCTCTTGGATGGGTTAAAGATTTTTTCACCTGGGTAAGCAGCTTATTTGTTTTAATTCTAAACTTTACAACCGAAGGTGCAAAATTTATTTTTGGTAACCTTGCAATTGGACCAGAATCAGTTGGCAGTATGGGAGTTTTCTTTGCTTTTCAGGTTTTGCCAAGTATAATATTTTTTGCAAGCCTTATGTCAATTCTCTATTACCTCGGAATAATGCAAAAAATTGTTCAGGGAATGGCATGGGTAATGGCAAAGTTTATGGGTACAAGTGGTGCAGAATCAATTTCATGTGCAGCAGAAATTTTTGTCGGGCAAACCGAAGCCCCTTTAATGATAAAACCATTTATAAAAGGAATGACGAACAGCGAGCTTCTTACTATCATGACTGGTGGAATGGCAACAATAGCCGGTGGAGTTATGGCAGCTTATATTCAGATTCTTTCACAATCCTTTGCAAGCACATTAAATATTTCTTTACCCGATGCTCAATTACTTTTTGCAACTCATCTTCTTTCTGCAAGTTTTATGTCAGCCCCTGCAGCACTTTTAATTTCTAAAATAATCTTCCCTGAAACAGGAATTCCGGAAACTAAAGGGCAGGTTAAAGTGAATATTGAAAAGAATGCTTCAAACGTTATAGAAGCTGCCGCAAACGGAGCTACTGACGGATTGATGCTTTGCTTAAATGTTGCTGCTATGTTAATTGCATTTATCGCTTTAGTTGCACTAATAAATTATTTACTTCAAAGTTTAGGATATGCATTAGGAGTGAATGAATATTTACAAGCTAGATATGGTCAGCCTTTAAACTTTCAATTAATAATTGGATTGATTCTGCAGTTTGTTGCGTTTGGTATTGGAGTTCCATGGCAGGATGCACTTGAATTTGGAAGTTTGCTTGGTACAAAAGTAGTGCTCAATGAATTTGTAGCTTATCTTGATTTAGGAAATATGATCCAGGCAAAAACATTGGTAGATTCTAAAACTATTCTTATGGCAACTTATGCTTTATGTGGATTTGCAAATTTCAGTTCGATCGCTATTCAAATCGGAGGAACCGGCTCTCTTGCACCTTCAAGAAAATCTGATATTGCAAAATTAGGTATTAAAGCTGTTATTGGTGGCTCGCTTGCAACTCTGATGACAGCTACATTAGCAGGGATTTTATTTTAAAGTAAAATATAACCCTAACACAGATTACTAATCTGTGCTACAGAGATTTTTATATATGATTGATTTAAATTTTAAATACAAAGACCTTTTAAATTATTTCAAAGATAAAATTCCTTTTAAACCGGAACTTGCAATAATTCTGGGAAGCGGTTTGGGAGATTTTGCTGAAAGTGTAAACACAAAAAAAACTCTTTCAACATCTTCAATTCCATCTTATCCAAAATCAACAATTGAAGGACATGCAGGTAAAATCCATTTTTCTAAATATGAAGGGAAAAAACTTTTACTCTTCCAGGGAAGAATTCATCTTAATGAAGGATATAAAATTTATGAATGCATCCTTCCCGTATTCATCTCATATAAATTGGGATGCAAAAAAATCCTGATAACAAATGCTGCCGGAAGCGTTAATCTAAATTTTCATCCCGGTGATTTGATGCTAACTACTTCTTTTAATGGA
>CAYNUV010000196.1:0-6023 GCA_964400245.1 uncultured Ignavibacteriaceae bacterium | reverse complement strand
TTTTATATCTTCTATAAAAAGAGATACATCATACTCTTGAGTCTGGTAAAAAAGGTCTTCTTTGGAAGGAAAATAGTGGTAAATAGTAGCTTTCCCAATCCTTACGTCACGGGCAATTTCAGTAAGTGTGGTTTTACCTAAACCATGTCTGGCAAACCGTTTAACGGCAGTTTTAATAATCTGGGTTCTGCGGTCGTTTTCCAAATAACCCTCTCAAAAAAAGCTGACGTAAGTTAATAATTAAAAATTAAAAATATAATATTGATTATTATTGAATTGTTGAATAATGAGAAAATGTTTTTGTTAAGAATTAATGTTCGTTCAAAGAAAATGAGGCAGTCTCAAAGTTTTGATTATTTTGTCATTCCCGTGAAAACGGGAATCCAGAAACCTTAAAACAAATAGATTCCCACTTTCGTGGGAATGCTAATTTAGTAAAAATTATTTTTGAGACAGCATCTTAATTTTGAAAAATAATTATCTCTTTTTCCTTCCAATCAAAAATATTCCAACAAGGATAACCCCGGCTATAAAACCTCCGATATGAGCACCATAAGCTACTCCTCCTGTATCGCTTCCAAGAACACCAATCCCGCTTATAACCTGGAAGATAAACCACATTCCAATCGCAACAATAGCAGGAACTTCAGTAAGGAAATAAAATATTAGTACACGCACTCTTTTTTTTGGATATAAGACAAGATAAGCCCCAAGAACTCCTGAGATTGCACCCGAAGCTCCTAATGTAGGAATGAGAAAATTATTCCCAAAAGTATAAGTAACAATTATGTGAGCAGCCGATGCGAGTATTCCGCAAATAAGATAGAAAATTAAGTACCTGAAATGTCCGAGCCGGTGTTCTATGTTATCTCCAAAAATAAAAAGGAAAAACATATTACCGAAAAGATGGGCGATACCACCATGCATAAAGATTGAAGTAAAGAAAGTAATATAAACTGAAACAGGAGTTGGCTGAAGTCCCGACACACGAAAACGTTCATCTGTTGTTGGATCAATAAAGATTCTGTCATCGGTTACAATATCTTTCCCTGAAACTATTTCTTCCGGCACTAAAGAAAATGAGTATGTAAAAATCTCGTTGGTGCCCAAATCCTGAAGAAAAATAAATACAAGAACATTAATTATTATAAAAAGAAAATTAATTACAGGTTTTGTAGTTCTGTCTCTGTTATCATCACCAACGGGAAGAAGCATTTAACTCCTATTACAAATATTTAAAGGCCGACTCCGAAAAGTTGTATTCTCGAAATGTCATTCCCACGAAAGTGAGAATCCAGCACACGTAAAATATAATTTATTAATCTAATAATTTTTTATAAAATGAATTGAACACGAATGCCAGAATAATTACAATCATACATCCAATAACATTAAACCAGAGGAAAGGTATTTCTGTAAAGATAAAGCAACATAAAACAACAATCTCAGCAAGCAGTGCAGCAATGAATGTCGGTGTGCCTTGTATTTTCTTTAAATAAAAAGCGACAAGAAAAATCCCAAGGATTGTTCCATAAACAAGTGAACCGAGAATATTTACAGCCTCTATCAATGTTCCCAGCCTGTTTGCAAACAGAGCAAATATGATTGCATAAATTCCCCAGAATATTGTTGCTATTTTCGAAACTTTTAAATAATGAGATTCAGTTGCATCCTTTTTAATTAATCTTTTGTAGATATCTATTACAGTTGTTGAAGCAAGAGCATTTAGCTCTGCAGAAGTTGAAGACATTGACGCAGATATAATTGCTGCAAGTACAAGCCCTATTAATCCTATAGGTAAATAATGAATTACAAAATTGAGAAAAATATAGTTTGTATCATTTATATCTGCACCGGGATTTGCTTGTTTTATAAGAAGAGTTGCTTCTTCTCTTATTTGATTTGATTCCTTCTGAACATTCTTAACTTTTTCTTCTGTATCTTTAATCTTAACATCATTGCCTTCATCGATTGATGAAAGCATTTCTCTAAGATGCTTTTGTTTTTCTTTATTTAGATTTTCATATTGAATTTCAAGATCATTGTACTTCTCAGAATATTGGCCTGATTTTACTTTACTTTCCTGTACGGGATTAAAAAATAATGGTGGGGCAACAAACTGGAAGAAAACAAAAACCATCGCCCCGGTAAAAAGAATAAAAAATTGCATTGGTATTTTAACAATGCCGTTTGTAAGGAGTCCCATCCTGCTTTGAGTTATTGAGCTTCCACCGAGATATCTCTGAACCTGCGACTGATCAGTTCCAAAGTAAGAAAGCATTAAAAAAGTTCCACCAATAATTCCAGACCAGAATGTATACCTATTTGAAAGATCAAAAGAAAAATCAATCGCATTAAGTTTCCCCATCTTACCGGCAACAAATGCTGCATCTTTAAAAGTAATATCAGAGGGAAGAAGAATAATTATTGTAACAAAAGCCGCAATCATTCCTGTTGTAATTATTATCATCTGAAGAATATGAGTTTTATTTACTGCAACAGAACCACCAACAGTAGTGTAAATAATTACCAAAGTACCTATTGTAAAAACTGCGATGTTGATATTAAGATTAAGCAAGACAGATAAAATTAATGCAGGGGCAAAGATTGTAAACCCGGCAGCTAATCCTCTTTGTGTAAGAAACAAAACGCTTCCGAGTACTCTGTTCTTCAGGTCAAATCTTTTTTCAAGATACTCATAAGCAGTATAGATATTTAATTTGTGGAAGATTGGGACAGCAGTTATGCTTAAGATTATCATTGCAATTGGCAGGCCAAGATAGAATTGAACGAAACGCATTCCGTCAACATAGGCTTGTCCCGGTGTTGAAATAAAAGTAATAGCGCTTGCCTGCGTAGCCATAATGGAAAGAGTAACAATGTACCAGGGAGTTGATCTGTTGGCTCTTATAAATCCATCAATATCTTTTGTGTTTTTTGTTTTCCATACTCCATACAATGTTACGAAGAGTAGGAAACCGCACATTATTATCCAGTCAGCAAGACTCAATCAAAAGCCTTAGAGAAGTAGTAGAAGAAAATTATTAATATTATGAGAACCCCAAATACTACAGAATAGATTTTTCCCCACGAATTTAAAACAGGAGGCGTATCATCGGAATGATATTCTTTTTTTATTTTGTCAGCCACTGTGGTTCCCGGCAGAGATTAAATTGATGAATAATCTGTAAGCTCCCGATACACCAGCAGGAAGTAATCTGAAAAAAGCAAGCGAGGTATAAATAAAAACACCTTTGCCGTAATTACTATATAATATCCCTCCGCTCAATGGGTTTTCACCTTTATCATTCATTGAGATGAGAGTTTCATAACCGAGATCAATATCTCCTGCAAAATATAAACCTCTTTCCTGTATCCATCCTTCAAAATCTTTCCCTGTTATTTTGTTGGGATGATTCAACAATTCATGTTCAGGTTTCAATAAGATAACCGGAGCTTCTTCATCCGTTACACGGTCTCTTGAAATTTTGAAAGGGTAGGGACCAATTTCATTTGTGGTTAAATTGTTGCCGGTGTTGTATTGGACTATTAGTGTTCCACCTTTATAAACATAATCAAGTAATTTTTTATTAAGCACATTCAATCTCTGCCTTGTGTTGTACGCTCTTATTCCGGTTATAATTGCATCGTATTTTAACAAACCGTTTTCAAGCTGATTATCAGAAAGCATATCTACTTTATACCCAAGCTGCTCAAGATATTTCGGTATATCATCACCTGAACCTTCCACATACCCGATGCTGCTTATGGTTTTTTCTGTATTAAGCCTTATGAGTTTTCCGGATGCATCCGGGAAAAGAGTTTGTGTTTCTATATGAGGATAACTGATCGTGACCATTTCTTTATTATAGATTTCATTTGGCGAAACAACCTCAACTGTAAACTCAGTTTCTTCAGCTTGATTGGGAGGAGTTACAAGGAAGCTTACTTGTTTTTCTTCATTTCTTTCATTTAAGCTTATGGGAATTTCCTTTGGTGAAACATTCCAGCTTCCCGGCATTTTCAAATGTACTGTGCCGTTGAAAGTATCAGTGTTATTTCTTATTGAAAAGACAATTTCACGTGAGTCATTAGAAGAGAAGAGATAAATTTTATCCTGAAGATTAATTGTCACTTTCGGAATTATTTCAACCGGTCTGTATTTTTCTCCTTCAATCGGATCATTCCACCTATATAATACAGGTATTGATAAAGTAATGTTACCATCCTTAGAAGATAAAATAAATTCAGCGGTTAAAGCAGGATCATTTTCAGCTTGCCCGGTTAGTCTTTGATCATCAACTGTATATCTGAATTTTTCTCTTTTGTGAACTAACCAGTATGGCTGAGTAATATTAATATCATCAGGAAGATTGAAGGAGTAATCGTGAGATATAAAATTATTTTTGGAAAGATTCACATTAATGATTGAATCATTTTTAAGATAGGATAAATTTATTTCTTCTAATTTTAAAGGATAGTCAGAACGGTTTACAACCCCGGCACTTATTTTAATTGTACTTCCCGGTGAATAAGAATAATTATCTGCTATTGCTTCAATCCATAATCCCGCTGAAGAACGAATAACATCGAGAAGTTCTTTTTTCTTTTGATTTATCCAATAATTCTCTTTATGCTTTTCCATTTCTGTATAAGTAGCGATAAGAAGAGGAAGAATTTCAGAAGGGTTTTCAGGATTAAATTTCTTTTCTGCTTGGAAAAGAAGCTCTCCGATTTTTTCACAACCTTCAACACGGTTCCATGATAAATCAATTCCATCAAACAAATCATTCTGAGCCTGATCGCCATCAATATATTTAAAGTAATTTAAATTCTCGCCTCTTCTTCCCAATCCGCCAACACCCTGGCTTTTGTTCCTTGATCTGCTTTCGGCTGCAATCTCCGAATAGGATTTACCAAGAAGCGGATTGTATTCACCGACATCAATTTTAATTATATTATCCTGATCCTGAAGCAGGGAAGCCCATCCATTTAAATATAATCTTTTTGGCTGCCAGGTTTTAACATACTTTAATTGTTCAGGAAATTTTGTTGAGTCTCCGGCAAGCTTAAAAGCTTCTTTGGCTAAGATTGCGGATGCTGTATGATGACCATGTCCGCCTTCGCCTGTATCGGGAAACCGTGTAACGATAACATCAGGTTGGAACTTTCTTATAATCCAAACAACATCGGAGAGAATTTCTTCTCTACCCCAAAACTTCAAAGCTTCATCAGGCGACTTTGTGTATCCGAAATCAATTGCTCTTGTAAAAAGCTGTTCTGCTCCATCAATTTCTCTCGAGGTAAGAAGTTCCTGTGTTCTTATTACTCCAAGCAGTTCATCCTGTTCATTTCCAATAAGGTTCTGTCCGCCATCTCCACGCGTAACCGATAAATAACCGGTTCTTAAATGTTTTTCGCTGGAGAAGTAAGATAGTACTGCTGTATTATCATCATCAGGATGAGCGGCAACGTATAAAACACTTCCCAGCACATTTAACTTCTGCAAAGCAAGTTTTAATTCTGATGAATTTAAAACTTTTGCCGGCTGAGCAAAAGAAACTGAAGCAAGAAGTAATATACATCCAATGACTATTGTAGATATTCTTTTCATTTTTAACTTATTCTGATAAATGATGATGGTTGATAATACGAACTATCTAAAAATTTTCAAAGGGATAAATATTTTGGTATTATAACGCGGTTTAACAGCTTTCCGCTGGCTGTCACGGACCATTCCGTGACAGAAGGGAAGGTCACGAAGTGGTTTGTGACCTCAAGAAAATTCATCTGATCCCCATACAATAATAAGTTGCCGAACAGCAAATGAAAATTATTTAAATAGGATTGATATAATTTTATTTTTGATTTAAGTTGAAGAAGTGATTTAATCACTCACCTAAAAAGTTGGGTGGGGAAAAATAAACTTTGGAGAAAATAATTTTTAATAAACTGTGAGTGATATGCAGAAGTAATTCAGTATAATTAATAGTTATATTGCTTATAAATATTCGGGGTATTAA
>CAYNUV010000195.1:0-6029 GCA_964400245.1 uncultured Ignavibacteriaceae bacterium | reverse complement strand
TTAAGCCTGTAATAATCTTCAATTGTAATATCTTTCCTGTTTCTAAATCTATCTCTTGAACCTGGACCACCTTCATGCATTACGGGAAATTTCTGGATCTGGAAAGTATTTTTATTAAGCATTGCAAGGCCACTCTCAATACTGTTTTGCAACATAGTTATAATAGTCATAATAACAATAATGGAAAAAATGCCTACGACAATACCAAGAATGGTAAGAAGCGTCCTGAGCTTATTGCTTTTTACAGATTGAAAAGCAACAACAACAATCTCTTTTATATTCATTTATACAAGCCTTTTATTGGTCATTATCAATCGTAATTGGTATTCAATGGTTCATTTATTCATTCATTATTTAATTGTCGAATTATTAAATTGCTTTTGAAACAATTTAACAATTAAGCAATTTGAAAATTGTTGCTATCTACATTTTCCATTTTCCATCTTATTTACTCATACCTCAAAGCTTCAACCGGATCCATTTTTGCAGCGGTATAAGCAGGTGCTAATCCGGCAACAACACCTGTAATTAAAGAAACTAAAATTGCAATTATGACAGCATCATATTGTACAGATGTAGGAATAAATTGGTTGATCATTAAGCTTGTCAGTATTGCTAGAATAAGTCCGATAAATCCGCCTATTAAACAGATCGAAGAAGATTCCAACAAAAACTGGCCGAGAACAGCCCGTTTCTTAGCACCAATTGCTTTTCTTATTCCAATTTCTCTTGTTCTTTCTTTAACAGATACAAACATAATATTCATAATTCCGATAGCACCAACAAAAAGTGATAAGCCTGTAATGAACAACCCGGCAATCTGAATAACACCTACAACAGAATTATACTCATTAACTAAACCCTCTTGCTGGTTTATTGAGAAATCATTCTCTTCATTGATTGTCAAACCTCTTACTTTCCTCATCACACCTTCTGCTTCCATTTTTGTTTCTTCAAGTAGTGCAGGATTTTGTGCCCGAACATTAATTGTAATTGTATTCCAAGCCTGACCAAGAAAATGTTTAAATATTGTTCCTATTGGAACGTAAACAAGGTTATCAGGATTCCATGGTCCCAAGATAAAACTTCCCTGTTCAGCAAGAACACCAACCACTTGAAAATTTACTCCACCTATTTTTATAGTTTTATCCAATGCATCTCCACGAGGAAAAAGATTTTTAGCGATCTCGCTTCCAATTACAGTTACATAACGGGAACTTTTGCTTTCAACTTCTGAATAAAATCTACCCATACTGAAAGTAAAATTTGTTGTTTTTACATAATCGGAATTAGAACCATTAATAAAAACACTTTCAACTCTTCTGTCACCATATTTTATAGTCTGGTTGCTGTTTATAACCGGAGCTACAGCACCCGGAAGCTTTGCAAGTTCTTTAAACTTCTCAAAATCTTCCATCTTAATATTTCTTCGTGCTCTTAATTTCCACCAATCTTCATTTGTAAACCAGGCCCACCTGTCAATATATAAAACATCGGTACCAAGAGCGCTAATTCCATTTTGGAATGAATTATCTATTCCTTTGATTGCTGTACTCATAACTACCACAGCCCAAATACCTATAACAATTCCAAGCATTGTGAGTAATGATCTGACTTTGTTTGCTCTTATTGCTCTGAGTGCAATAAGCATGCTTTCTTTAATTTCGAATAATAATGTTCTCATAATTATTTATTTAGTTGTTATAGTTAATTTACAAGCAAGAAATTTAGGAAATTAAACTTCATTCAATTGCCACTGGTATTTTAGGTATTTTCCTGTTTGAGACTAATTCATCTTTTTCAATAAGTCCATCTCTTAATCTTATTATTCTTGCTGCATGCTCAGCAATATATTCTTCGTGCGTAACAAGTATTATTGTATTTCCTTTACCATGAATTTCATTAAACAAAAGCATAATCTCTTCACCTATTTTAGAATCAAGATTTCCCGTAGGTTCATCTGCAAGGATGATAGAAGGCCTTGTAACAAGTGCACGGGCAATAGCAACTCTTTGTCTTTGTCCGCCGGATAATTCATTTGGCTTATGGTGCATCCTGTCTTTTAAACCTACATCTATAAGTGATTGTTCCGCCCTTTCCCGTCGTTCAGCATAAGACACTCCCGCATAAATCAGAGGAAGTTCTACATTATGGAGAGCGTCGGACCGTGCAAGAAGATTAAAAGTTTGAAACACAAATCCGATTTCTTTATTTCTTATTCCTGCCAGTTGATTGTCCGACATATCGCTGACACTCATACCGTTAAAGTCATATTTACCTGAGGTAGGAGTATCAAGACAACCAAGCATATTCATTAAGGTTGATTTACCGGAACCGGAAGGACCCATTATAGCAACATATTCGTTCTTATCAATTCTTAAAGATACATCACTTAAAGCATGAACTTCCTCAGAACCAACCTGGTAAACCCTGGCAATATGTTCAATATTTATAATATTCATTATCCTATTCCGTTTTTTCTTGTTTATTACCTGCCTGCTGATTCTGTCCTTCAACCCGGACAACTGCACCATCCTTCAATTCACGGGATATAGCGCTATAGCTTCCGGAAACAACTTGTTCTCCGCCTTTTAATCCGCTTTTTATCTGAAGATAATTATCATCACTAATTCCGGTTTCGACATTTGTGATTTTTGCTTTTCCGTTATCAATAATAAATACAAGCTCCTGGATTTTTTTGCGAGCATCAACATTTTTTACCTGTTTTACATTAGCTCCCTCATCGCCCTCATTCATTACAGGCATATCAGTTCTGGCTGTAACACTTTGAATAGGAACACTAATCACATCCTTTACTGTTTCAGTTTCGATATCAGCATTACATGACATTCCAGGCCTTAATGCATCATCAGGAACAAGCAGCTTAATTCTTACTTCAAAATTAACTACCTGTTCTTGCGTTCCCAATCCCGCAGTAATTGCACTATTTCCAATCTGAGTTACAATTCCTTTAAATTCCTTATCACCAAATGCATCAACTTTAATCCTGGAAGTATCACCAACTGAAATTAATACAACGTCATTTTCGTCAACTTCAACTGTTGCTTCTATATTTCTAAGATCTGATACAGTCATAATATCTGTTCCCTGGCTGAAACCGCTGCCGAGAACTCTTTCGCCAAGTTCAACATTAAGTTTTGTTACAACTCCATCAATTGGTGAGTAAATAGTTGTTTTGTTTACCTGTTCAATTATTTCTTTAAGAGATGCTTTATTCTGAAGTACATTTGCTTCTGCAGATTGATATTGAGCTTTTGTTGATAAATAATTACTATTAGCAGTTTCTAGTTCTGAATCACTTGCTAAATTTTTACCATGTAATTCCTTCATCCTGTTATAGTCCTGTGTTACCTTATCAAGTTCGGCTTTACGCATCTGCAGATTAGCATCTGCTGATTGAAGATTAGCATCTGCTCTTTCTTTTTGAGCTACATAAGCATCACCCTTTATTCTTATAAGCAACTGTCCTTTATGAACCTTATCTCCTTCTTCAACTGGTAGTCCCACAATTTCACCTGTTACTTCCGATGTTATGGGAACTTTGAATTCAGGGTTAATTGTTCCGGTAGCAGAAACAGTCTGGGTGATATTTCGTTTGTCAACCTTTTCTGTTTGTACCGCTATTATTTCTTCTTTACTTCCACCAAAAAGTGCTATCATAACAAGAGCAAGAAGAAGAACTCCTATACCGCCGAAAATGAAAAGCTTCTTTTTTGATTTTTTCTTTTTTCCGTTAGCCATTTAATTTCCTCCTGTAATTAAAATTTTTATTCGTACTTTTTATAATCAAGAACACCGAGATAATATTTTAATTGCTCACTAAGAACAATATAAGCGAACTGCGCATTTATCAAACTTACTCGTGCATTTGTAAAATTCGATGTCACTGTAAGCACATCAAGCAGCTTACTTGAACCGAGGTTATATTTTTCCTGTTCAATCCTGAAACTTTCTTGAGCGGCTTCAACATTTTTCTCAGTTACATCTAAAGATTTTTCCGCTGCCTGTAAATCAAGATATGTTTTTTGAAGACTTCTTTTAATATCTCTTTCAAGGTCATTCAATTCTACTTCCTTGTTCTTAGCATTAACAGTTGCAAATTCAACCTGGTTATCTATAGAGAATCCTGAAAAAATTGGTAAGCTAAGTGTTAAGCCAACTGAGTAATTGTTAAACTCAAACAAATCGTCCATTCTTTCAGCTGATGAACTCAAACCAAATGAATTTGTTAATCTTGGGAAATGACCTCCGCGAGCAATAGTAATTCCATCATTTGCACTTTCCAATTGTAATTGAGCGCTCTTATAATCAAACCTGTTAACCATTGCATCAGAAACAAGAAAAGAAATATTATCATATCCTTCTATTTTGTTTTCAAGCATATTCATTTCTTCCGGTGAAAATTCTTCAGGGAAAGTATATTGTTCCAAAACATCAAGACCCAGGTAATATAAAAGATCATTCTTAGCAGTTTCAAGATTATTCTTTGTTCTTATCTCTTCAAGTTCTGCATTACCCGAAGTAACCTGCTGTGCATAAACATCGGCTAAAGTTACTGCACCAAGGTTATTTCGTTCAGTAATTGTTTCAAGATTTTTCTGAGCCTGGCGGACATCATCCTGTTTTACTTTAAGCAACTGCTGTGTATTAATTACAATATAGTAAAGAGATATTGTCTGAAAAACTATATCCTGTTTCAGTCTTTCAAGCGAAAACCTTGCAGCATCAAGATCACTATTACTTTGAGAAACTGATGCAATATTTGCCAGACCATCAAACAGAACCCAGTCACCTCCCACACCTGCCTGGTAGTTTCGACTTTCTGTTGCAGGGATTTGAAGTTGAATTCCTCCCTCAACAATAGTAGTACCACCTTCAGATCTGTTCCAGTTCCAGTTCCCGCTTGCGCCGAGTGAAGGGAGTAGATTTCCATAGGAAGCTAGCTGGCTAGATTCAAATGTTCTTAAATTATTATTGCTGATTTTTAACAATGAATTTCTTTGAAGAGCAATATTAATTGCTTCATTGAGAGTTAAGACTTTCTGGGGATATGCTGTAGCTGTTATTAAAAGAAAGATGAAGACTTTTCCCGGTAAAAGCAGGGATCTTGCCGAAAAGATTGATCGCATTATGTCTCCTGTAAAATTTTTCATTTGAGATATTATTTTGACACAAATTATATTTTCAAAGTTACAATTATATAATTCAATGAACTATATATTAAAATACGTTACAAAAATACAAGAATCGAAGAACCTTTGCTCTCATTAGTTACAAACGGTAGGATAAATGTATGTAAGGTGAAAAAATAATTACAGGAAACCATTTAATTATAAATATCGCCATTATGTAGGGACAAGGCGCGCCTTGTCCATAAAGATTACAATTATAAATTGTAATACTCATCCAATTCCCATTTCAATGGATTTAATTCAATATATCTTCTTGTAAAGAATAAATCTTTTTCATTTCGTATGATATGTTCATAATAATTACTCTGCCAAACAGATTTTGAATTGATTTTTCCTGATTCATTAATCCGTTTTGTTACAGCAGATTTGAAAGAACCAATAATTGTTGGTAAAGAACCCGGAATTGGTTTTCCAAATTTTCTTTCATCTGTAGGGACAAGGCGCACCTTGTCCCTATCATAATCCGCCTTGTCCCTACTCTCAATTATAATTATTCCATGAAAATGATTTGGCATTACAACATAATAATCCAGATCAATGTTTTTTCTAATCTCTTTTGTTTTTAACCATTCTTCTTCAACAATTTTTCCATAATCATTTAAAACCATTTTCCCATTTTCAACCTTACCAAAACAACAAACTCTGTCATTTGTGCAAATTGTTACATAATACCAATTTGGATTTGTGTAATCATATTCTTTTAAACGGATTGATTTCCTTTGATACTGTTTTCGCCCAAGCATTTTCCCTCCATTTGCTGCAGGGACAAGGCGCGCCTTGTCCCTGCAATTATTTTTATGGATCAACAATAAAAAA
>CAYNUV010000194.1:0-6054 GCA_964400245.1 uncultured Ignavibacteriaceae bacterium | reverse complement strand
ACGTAAAGGCGTTGTAAGAGTTATTTGTAAAAACAAAAAACATAAACAGCGTCAAGGTTAATAAGTAAGGAGATATAATTGGCACGTATAGCTGGTGTAGATTTACCTAAAAACAAGCAAGTTCTTTTTGGTATACAATATATTTTCGGAATCGGCAAAACTTCTTCTGCTGAAATTCTTGAAAAGGCTAAAGTAGATCCGGTAAAAAAAGTTTCTGATCTTAATGATGAAGAAATTGCACAGATCAGGGCTGTTATCCAGTCCGAATATAAAGTGGAAGGAGCTTTGCGTTCTGAAGTTCAGCAGAATATTAAAAGATTAATGGATATTGGATCTTACCGTGGTATAAGACATAGAAAAAGTTTGCCTGTAAGAGGTCAAAGAACACGTACTAATTCCAGAACCAGGAAAGGTAAACGTAAAACAGTTGCTGGTAAGAAAAAGACTCCAACTAAGAAGTAATTAAATCCGGAGGAATATAATTGGCTAAAGTAGTTAAGAAGGTTAAGAAAAAAACACACGTTGATGCTAGTGGAATAGCTCATGTTAAAGCTACATTTAACAATGTTATTGTTACAATAACAGATATTTATGGTAACACAATTGCCTGGTCCTCTGCCGGGAAAAATGGTTTTAAAGGATCAAGAAAAAATACTCCTTTTGCTTCACAGGTTTCTGCTGAAGCAGCAGCAAAAGAAGCTTATGATCTTGGTATGAGAAGAGTTGAAGTTTTTGTTAAAGGCCCTGGTTCAGGAAGAGAAGCTGCAATCCGGGCATTACATACAGCCGGTCTCGAGGTAACATCAATACGCGATGTTACTCCAATTCCTCATAACGGATGCAGACCGCCTAAGAGAAGAAGAGTTTAATTTATAAACGGAGTGAATTGATAGATGGGTAGATATACCGGTCCAAAATATAAACTGAGCAGAAGAGAAAGACAGGATCTGTTTGGAAGTCCCAAAACTTTGATGGGAAAAAGCCCGATGGAGGAAAAGAATTATCCTCCCGGGGAACACGGCCAGTCAAGACGTCAGAAGATCTCAGAATATGGTGTTCAATTAAGGGAAAAGCAAAAGATTAAGAGGATATACGGATTATTTGAACGTCAGTTCAGGAACCTTTTTGAAAAAGCAAACAGGCAAAAAGGAATTACAGGCGATAATCTTATAAAACTGCTCGAAAGACGCCTTGATAATGTTGTTTACCGTTTGGGTTTTGCACCAACAAGAGTTGCTGCCCGACAGCTTGTTAGCCACAGGCACGTTATAGTTAACGAAAAAGTAGTAAACGTTCCTTCCTATACTGTTTCGGCTGGTGATATCATCAGGGTTCGCGAAAAAAGTAAAAGGATGGATGCAATTCATAATTCATTAAAGAGAGTAAGAGATAATCAGTTTCCCTGGTTGATAATTGATAAAGCTACCCTGAGTGGTACTTTTGTCCAGATTCCGGAAAGATCCGAGATTCCTCTTAATGCGAACGAGCAACTTGTTGTTGAACTTTATTCTAAATAAAAATTTTATTGGATTAATTTAGAGGGTTATTAAATGAGTTTATCATATTTAAAAATGCCTGAAGCTGTGGTTCTTGATGAATCTTCTTATACTAATACTCTTGGTAGGTTTCAATTACAACCTCTTGAGAGAGGTTATGGAGTTACATTAGGGAATTCCCTCAGACGAGTTCTTATTTCTTCTTTGCCTGGTGCTGCCATAACTTCCGTTAAGTTTAGCGGTATATTACATGAGTTTACATCAATAGAAGGTGTAATTGAAGATGTCTCAGAGATCATTCTTAACTTAAAACAAGTAAGAATGAAATTACTTAACAAGAAACCGAATAAAATTGATCTGTCTTTCAGCGGCCAGGGTGAATGGACTGCTGCAGATATTCAGAAAGTAAGTAATGAGATAGAAATTCTTAATCCTGATCTTCATATAGCAACTTTGAATAAAAATGTAAAACTTGATATTGAACTTAGGGTTGGAAGAGGTGTTGGTTATGTTCCGGCATCTGAAAATTTTTCTCCGGAATATTCAATCGGGGTAATTCCAATTGATTCAATATTTACACCAATTAGAAATGTAAAATATGATGTTGAGAATGTTCGAATTGGTGACAAAGCTGATTATGAAAAACTTACAATTGAAATTGCAACTGATGGTTCAATTGCCCCTGATGATGCGTTGACTCAGGCAGCTAAAATTCTCAGGGAACATATTCAGTTGTTTATTAATTTTGATATTGAACAGGAAGAAGAACAAACCGCTTCACCAAAAGATACTGAAACAGACAGGATCAGGAAAATTCTTCTTACTCCTGTTGATGATCTTGAACTCAGTGTAAGATCACACAACTGTCTTAAAGCAGCCAACATTAAAAATCTTGCTGAACTTGTAAGAAAAGATGAACAGGAAATGCTTAAATTCAGAAATTTTGGAAGGAAATCTCTTTCCGAACTTATGGAAATAGTTGAAACACTTGGTCTGGAGTTCGGGATGGATGTTGATAAATATCTTAAGGAAGAAACTGAAACAACTTAATTATTATTGTAACCAGGATTTATAATGCGTCATAGAGTTAGAGGAAGAAAATTAAATAGAACAGAAAGTCATCGCAAAGCTTTGTTGAGAGCTCTTGCAACTTCTTTATTCAGACATAAAAGAATAAGGACGACTCTTGCAAAAGCTAAAGAAACAAGATCCTTTGCTGAAACATTAATTACCAAAGCACGGAAAAATAGTCTTCATTCAAGAAGATTAGTAATTAGTGAAATACACGATAAAGATGTAGTAAATGAATTGTTTGGTGATATTGTTCAGAAAGTAGCTGACAGGCCCGGTGGTTATACAAGAGTTGTAAAGCTTGGGAATAGGAAAGGCGATGCTGCTGAAATGGCTATTCTTGAACTGGTGGATTACAATGAAGTAATGAAAACCAAAGAAGAAGAAAAGAAGGAACAGAAAGAAGTAAAGAAAGCTAAGAAGAAAGAAAAGGAAAAAGAAGAATCTCCTGATGTTGAGGAAGCTAAAGTTGTAGAGGAAGAAGTTGTCGGGGAAAAACCAAAGAAAAAGAGTAAAAAGAAAAAAGATGAAGAAAGTTCCGATGAGAAGCCAAAGAAGAAAGCTAAAAAGAAAGCTGATGAAAGTTCTGAAGACAAACCAAAGAAAAAGAGTAAAAAGAAAGGGAAGTAGTTCTTTTTTAATTTGAATTTAATCCCCGTTAAGACGGGGATTTTTTATTTTAAAGCAAATCATTTGTAGCAATTTTAATTTATTTTGTATTGATGTTTGAAAAGCAGATTTTTATTAAGCCCGTTTTTGATTTGAAAGAAATTCCGCAGCAACGGCTTCCCGAAGTTATTTTATGCGGCAGATCCAATGTGGGAAAATCATCTTTTATAAATTCACTTTTCAACAGGAAAGACCTTGCTAAAATAAGTTCAACACCTGGCAAAACAAGATCACTCAACTATTATTTGATTGACGATAAATTTTACCTGGTTGATTTACCCGGGTACGGTTATGCAAAAGTAGGTATGGATGAAAGAAAAAAATTGGGAAACCTTGTGAGCGGTTTTATTCAAAGTTCCGGCTATGTTAAATTGGCTTTTCACATAATTGATTGCAGGCATAAACCGAGTGATTTGGATCAGCAAATGAATTCACTGCTCAGATATCATAACTTCAATTACCTGACAATTCTTAATAAAGCTGATAAACTCAGGCAATTAGAGATAAGCTTATCAAAAAAAAATGTGAAGGAATTCTTCCCAGAACTTAAAGATGGAGAAAATTTGTTACTCTATTCATCTGTAAAGAAGACAGGCAGAAAAGAAGTTCTTCAGAAGTTAAGCAAGTTGTTTTACCCGGATTTATAATCACTTTTAATTACCTTTGTTTGATATTCGCATATACTACTTATATATTTGTCATTATTTTTTCAAACATTCCATTTACTCTTCAATAGATGGACCGCAGACAAAGAAAAAGGTTACTGATATTTCTTCTTGTTCCTCTTCTTGCCGTCATTTTATTCTTAACTGATGACGTTGTTATAAGAGTAATTACTATAGCATTAATAGTAATTTATGTTGCCTTTATAATTTTTCTAAGAGATTCATTGAAATTCGGAAAAGAGTTTCCATCCGAATTTGAAAATGAATTTAATGAGGATCTTTATTCGAATCCTGAAACTTCTTCACATCCTGATTTTGATGAATCATTTAAAATAGTCTCAAAGAATAAAAATGTAGAGATAATAACTGCCGACAATTTCACACCTGATTTCAGAACACCCCGAACAACAGTAAAACCTCCGGATCTTAAAGAAAAGTTTGAAGAAATTGCAAACGAAAAATTGCCGGATGAAATGAGCCACGATGCACAGTTTACTTTTGTTCTTGAAAAAATACTTACTGTTATTAAAGAAGCATACTCCGCACACACTGCCGTTTTCTTCTGGTATAATAAGCAAAAAGAAAAATTATCAATTGAGAAATTTGTTTCAAACTCAACTGAAATTACAAGAAGGAAGTTCGATATTGAAGATGATATCCTCAGCAAAATGATCCAGAAAGGTGAGCCTGAATTGCTGAGTGATATTTCTCCTGCAGCAGAAGCAGATGTAATCAGGTATTATAATGTACCACAAGGGATCAGGAGTTTTGTTGGTGTACCACTCTTTTATGAAAAGCAGCTTGTTGCAATAATAGCAATGGATTCTAAAGTTTCCGATACTTTCGGGATAGAAACTATTTATGCAATGGGAAGATTTGTCCGTGTTATCACAATGGTTATTGCAATTTTTGAGGAGAAGCATGCAGATAATGTATCGCAGCAGAGGTTAAAAGGAATTTTAAGTTTGATTAGTCCTGAGTATAAATTTGAAAGCGAGCAGGATCTTGCAACTGCCCTGCAGAATTCAGTGAGTCTTCTTCTTTCCTGGGATGCTTTTGCTTTTATTTATTACAAACCTCTTGACCAGAAATTTAAAACTCAAAAAATAATTAACAATACTTCTTTGAAATATGTTGGCGAAGGACTTGATATAGAACTTAGCGGAACACTTGTTGGCAAAGCAATAACAACAGGAATTCCTGTAAAGATAGATGATACTTCGCTGTCTCAATATACAAGGTTCTCGAAGGTTGAAGATGTTAGCTTTGATGGTTCTTTTATAGCTATGCCGCTGATTCATAATAATCAAAACTATGGCGCACTTTGTTTTGAGAGCTTGAAGAAAAATGCTTTCACAAATAATGATGTTCAGTTCCTGAAAAATTCTGCTAATCTTTTATCATTTGTAATTCACGCACATTCCACACAATCCTTACTTAAAAATTATATTTCAATTGATATTGAGACAAAGGCGTTAAACCTGAACACATTTAAAGAAAGAATGTCGTCAGACTTAGTTAAGTCTAAACAGCTTGGTATATCGGGAGCTTTGGCTTTAGTCCGGATAGATGATTTTCTTGAACAGGAATCTCTCTTTGATTCCAATCCTTTGCCAAAAGTGCTTAAATCAGTTTCTGAAACCATATCGCAGGAAATGACTCCTTTGAATCTTTTCGGAAGAATAGATGAAAAAGTTTTTGGTGTTTTCTTTTTTAATGCAACTCCTAAAGATGTTTTTGTCTGGGCAGAAAAGCTTCGTGTTAAAATTGCAAGGAAACCTATTGCAGTAGTTACAAAGCAAACTACTTATACAGTATCAATTGGTGTTGCCTCCAGCCATAATAAAACAGATGTTGATGAAGTAATTTATAATGCAGACCTTGCTCTAAAAAAAGCTCTTGAGCGGGGCGGTAATACGGTGCGTAATATTAACTGACTGAATAATTAAAAATTATAAATTATAAATTAAAAAATGGATCGGAGTTTAGGAGATCGCCTTTTTAAATTTGCAGTAGATACAATTAATTTTCTTGGTACTTTTAAGAATTCTCCTGAAGAGGAAATTGTTAGATACCAATTAGCTAAATCATCAACATCTTCAGGGGCTAACTATGAAGAAGCTCAATCTGGCTCATCAAAGCCCGACTTCGCA
>CAYNUV010000193.1:0-6090 GCA_964400245.1 uncultured Ignavibacteriaceae bacterium | reverse complement strand
CTGCTGCCACAGTTCCATGACTAACCTTTTGTTTGTTTTACTTAAAATATTTCCCGAAAACAATCAGGTTATCGCCAGCCGAATAAAAATCATTTATCTCGGCAACGATTGAAAAATTATTTCTCAAATAAAAATTTCTTGTTCTGCTGTAACTTTCTCTCGAAGAAGTTTCAGCTAAAAGCCACCTTGCACCAGTTTCAGTTACAAACTGTTCTGAGTGTTTAACCAATTCTGTGCCAATTCCTTTAATTTCCGACTCAGGATCAGAAACGATCCAGTATAAATCAAACACTGCATCAGTCAAAGGTCGCTTGCCAGTGCAATGATATCCTAAAACTTTTCTATTATCTTCAAACACAAAAATGTTATAGTCAGTTTGTGTTTGATTATTAACAGCAATATTTACAAGCTCCATTGCAACATCAATTTCATTTGATGTAAACTGAGGGATCTTTTTTAAAATCTTTTCAATCTTTTCCAAATCAGACTGCCTGGCTCTTCGAATCATTCTTCCTTCTGCTTATGGCAAAGTTTGCAATTGTAAAAAGTAATTCCGGGTAACTGATTCCTTTTGCAGCAGCAGCACGGGCAAAACCGGAATCTTCGGAGATATCCGGATTAGGATTTACTTCAATTATGTAAGGTTTACCGGATTTATCAACTCTTATATCAACTCGTGCATAATCTCTGCAGCTTAAAGCATTGAAAGCTTCAAGAGCAAGGGTTGTAATTTTCTTTTTTGATTTCTTATCAATATCAGCCGGGCATTTTGGTTTTGTGTATTCATAATAGATACTTTCGGCAATCCACTTTCCATCATAAGTAACAATTTTCGGTAATCCGTCAGGTAACCCGGTAAAGTCAATTTCAGAAATTGGTAAAACATTTTTTCCCAGGATTGCTACATTTAGCTCACGTCCATCTATATATTCTTCGGCAATTATATCTTGTTTGTAAGTTTCAAAAAGAAACTCAAATTGTTTTTTTAATTCATCAGGATTATTAACTACAGAGAATTCAGATATTCCTATGCTGGCATCTTCGTTAAGCAATTTTAAGATTACAGGAAATTTCAAGCTGAATTTCTTCAGGCTTCTTATTTCCAATTCAGGTTGAATACTCATATTACCTGGCTTGCGGTGCAGGTTAAGAATAAAAGATTTAGGAGTCCTGATCTTGAATGAACGAAGAATATTTTTTGTTCTTTCTTTATGCAGACAATTTCCCAAACTGAAAGGCGTGTTGCCTGTATATTCAAAACCAAGAAGTTCAAAAAGTCCTGCTGTACAATATTCATAAGAAGATATTCCTTCAACCGACTCAACAAAATTGAATATCACATCCGGAGAAAATTTATTTATCTTGTTAACAATCTTTTGAACATTGCTGTTAACCGCGAAAGTTTCTACGGTAGAGAAATATTTTTGCAAGTTCTTTTTGATTTTACCAATGTTTTGAATAAACCCGGTTTCCGAAAGATCATTCAAAGGAAGGCTATCTTCTGCTGGTTTACCGTTGTAAACAGAAAAAATTGTTACAGGCGAGTTATAGCAAATCAGGATTTTCTTATCAGTCTTCATATTAATTTATATCTCTTCGCAGCAATTAACAGAACCTTGTTTATCATCTCGTTGTAATCCATTCCTGCTGCTCTTGCAGCTTTCGGGAAACATGAATTCTCTTCAGGATTTGGCAGAATTCCCGGCAGAGGATTAACTTCGATGATATTTGGTTCTCCATGTTTGTCAAGTCTTATATCAATCCGGCTCCAATCTCTGCAGTGAAGGAGATTGTATGTTCTCAAAGCTGTGCTTTTAATTTTTTCTTCAAGTTTTCTGTCAATTTTTGCAGGGCAGCTAAAAACCTCAAGCGGATTCTCTTTTGTATCCAGAATCCATTTTGCTTCGTAAGAATAAATTGGGATAAAGTCTTCCGGAAAATCATTGTATTTTATTTCTACAATCGGAAGAACTTCTGTTTCATTTTCATTTCCAATCAAAGCGGCTGTAAATTCTCGCCCTGGTAAAAATTCTTCAATAAGTGCAGATTGATTGTACTCACCAATAACTCTGCATACTTCTTTTTCAAGATCTGAAGAATCTTTTACAAATGAAGACGAAAAAATTCCTTTGCTCGAACCTTCAGCTACTGGCTTTACTATTAAAGGATAATTGAAGTTAAGATTTTTAATTTGTTCGATCCGGTCAACAAGTATAAATCTTGCATTCGGGATTTTATGGTAGGTTAAAATTTCTTTTGTCCTGGCTTTATCAAGACAGGTTGATAGTGTAAGCGGATCAGAACCGCTGTAAGGAATCTGAAGCATATCAAGTATTGCAGGAACCTGTGCTTCACGGCTTATGCCGTTAAAACCCTCAGCAATGTTAAAAACTATATCAGGTTTTATTCGTCTTAGTTTTTCAAAAGCATTTTCATCTGCTTCAACAAGATTAACGTTGTGATAAACTTCTATTGCAGTCTTTACTGCATTAATAGTTTCCCATGTATCCCATTCAGCATAGGTATCAATTAAGTTTTGTGTCCGGGTTTGAGTTTCATCTCCAGGCAAATTTGAAATTTGGGATAAGTCTTCGGTGAAAGTTGTTTCACTTTCTCGCCTTAGCCCGTCAAAGTCGAGCCAGGCTGGTTTGACATTAAAAGTTAATGCCACGTTCAGTCTAACATTAAAGAAGTCTGATAAAATAATTAACCCTTAAATATTTTTTACAAATATAATTATTATAAAATAGAAGTCAACAAATTTTAAGATCCATAAAATAATTTTTTTCTTCAGACTCATAAAATATTTTAAAAAACTTTTAAAATAGTTTTCATAACAAACTTCAACAAAAATATTTTCTAAGTCAAATTTTTTTTGTGAGTTGAGAATTTAAAATCTGCATGGCATGAAGCGATGAAGAGTTGAAGAAGAAATTTTTATGCGATGTCGGCATACTTAAGATTGTCCGAATAATAACCAGAAAGAATTTTTTTGATTGTTTGATTGGAAGGAAGTTTAAGATCAGGATCGCCTCCGATTAATTTAAATGCTTCTTCTTTAGCTTTCAGAATTAATTTTGAATCGGTTATAATATCTGCATATTTAAATTCAGGGAAGCCGCTTTGTTTTAACCCGAAAATATTTCCTGGTCCTCTTAACTTTAAATCTATCTCGGCAATTTCAAAACCATCATTATACTTTACCATTGTCTGCAGTCTTATTGCAGCTTTATATTTTTCAATTTCAGAAGAAGAGAGAAATTCAAGTTCTTTGTTTGCTTTTTCACTTCTTTTCACAATTTCTTCTGAAGTTACAAGAATGCAATAAGCTTGCTTAATGCCTCTGCCAACTCTTCCGCGAAGCTGATGAAGCTGGGAAAGTCCAAACCTGTGGGCGTCATTAATAAGAATAATATTTGCATCAGGAATATCAATCCCGACTTCAATTACGGTTGTAGCTACCAGAACATCAAATTCTTTTTTCCTGAATAACAGCATGGTTTCTTCCTTTTCATCCCAGCTCATTCTTCCATGAACAAGTCCGACTTTCAGATCTTTCAGGTAAGTTGCTTTTAACATTTCATAATAAGTTAATGCAGCTTTCAACTCCAGCTTTTCAGATTCTTCAACCAAAGGATAAACGATAAAGCTCTGGTAACCTTCCTTAGATTTATCTTTGACGAAATTAAAAATATCCGGAAGTTTTTCTTCACTTCTTAAGATTGTTTTAACAGGTTTACGGTTTAAAGGCATTTCATCTATAATTGAAAGATCAAGATCTCCATAAACAGTCATCGTAAGAGTTCTGGGAATTGGAGTTGCGCTCATCACAATTACATCAGGAGCGTTACCTTTTTCATGTAAACGGCTGCGTTGTGCAACTCCAAAGCGATGCTGCTCATCTATAATTACCAAACCAAGTTTGTTGAATTGAACTTTCTCTTCAAACAAAGCATGAGTTCCGATAATTATGTCAGCTTCTTTTAATTCGATGTCCTCAAGATTTTTATTGCGCAGAGATTTTTTCTGTCCGCCAATTAACAAACTTACTTTAACTTTCCGTTGAGGATTTACCTTGGTCAACAGTTTCATATAGTCGGAAATATTTTTTGCATGCTGGTCTGCTAAAATTTCTGTCGGAGCCATTAGAACAGCTTGGAAACCATTATCAACAGCTATAAGCATCGCAATAAGTGCAACGATTGTTTTCCCGCTTCCAACATCTCCCTGCAAAAGGCGGTTCATCGGCGCTTCAGCCAGCATATCATTTTTTATTTCAGAAAGAACTTTTAACTGGGCTTTTGTTAATTCAAAGGGGAGAGTTTTAAGAAAATCCTTAACGAGGTTCGTTTTAATCTTTAATGAATGCCCGCTTATTTTTGATTTATAATTTTTCTTTCTTAATGCAACTAATATTTCCAGGAAAAAAAGTTCTTCAAATATAAATCTTCTTTTTGCTTCTGTAAGATTTTCTTTGCTGTCAGGGAAGTGATAATTTCTTACAGCATCTTTTATATCCGGAAGTTCGTTGTCTTTGATTATTTGAGCTGGAAGAGTTTCTTTTAGGTTATCGAGATAATTCTCAACAGCATTGCTGATAATTCTTCTTAAAGAAAAATCTCCAATGTTTGTTGTGCGCAGCTCTTTTGGAATTCTATAGATAGGAATAATTTTACCCGTATTGAGAAAACTCTGCGATTCATCTTCACTTATCCTGTCAAATTCAGGATGGGCAAATTGTAAGTTGCCATATTTTGAAACTGTTGGTTTTCCTGAGATTGCAAAAAAATCTCCGCGGTTAAAAACGTTAATGAAAAATTTTACTCCCTGGAACCAGACACATTCAAAAAATCCGGATTGATCCCGGAAGTTAACTTTAAATATTTCTCTTCTTCCAAACCTTCGGCTGTCTTTATCAGTTACCTGGCCTATAACAGTAAGTTCGCCGTCATATCCATTTAAAACATAGCCGTAAGCTTTAGATGCAGTAAGAATATTTGTTCTGTCAACATGTCTTGTTGGAAAGTAGAATAGAAGATCCCGGATTGTTCTAATACCGATCTTATTAAAAGCATCAGCACGCTTTGGGCCAACGGATTTAATGTATTGGATTGAACTGTTTAAGATTTCTTCTTTGCTCACAATGGAAAAATAAATTAAGAAGGAAGGATTTACAACTCTCGGAGGTTGGAAATAAGTTCAAGTTCTTCAAAGGAGTCCTTTAGACAAATTTAAGATCAAGGGAAGAAAAATACAGGGCCCCCTTTGTGGAAGGATGGGAAAGTCTCAAACGGGCTGCCAAAATGAAATGAAGGCAGGATTCTAAAGTAGTCCGATTAGGATTCATACAAAAAAGAGAAATCGACTAAAAAGAGAGTTGACCGAAAGAGTCTCAATTCTAAAGTAGTCCGATTAGGATTCACACAAGAATAGAGAGAGATAACTTAAAGGATGAAGTTATTAGGTCTCAATTCTAAAGTAGTCCGATTAGGATTCACACTTGCAACAGTAAAATCAAATATAGGCAGTACAGATTTTTCGACTCAATTCTAAAGTAGTCCGATTAGGATTCACACTGGAAGCATATATGGATGCTGTTGGGGGGACAGTCGGGTCTCAATTCTAAAGTAGTCCGATTAGGATTCACACACGAGAAACCCGCAATGCGGTACTATTTATTCTATCAGGTCTCAATTCTAAAGTAGTCCGATTAGGATTCACACAATGCTTTGGAGCAAGGATTGATAAGTTCGGTTCATCAGTCTCAATTCTAAAGTAGTCCGATTAGGATTCACACATAACGAAAATAACGAATCATCAATTTTTGACTAAAGTCTCAATTCTAAAGTAGTCCGATTAGGATTCACACCTGTGGATCTATGGGGTGGATGTTGAGGATATTACGTCTCAATTCTAAAGTAGTCCGATTAGGTTTCACACAGAAATCCCGTTTGTAGTGGAAAATAAATACCCAATAACATCTCAATTCTAAAATAGTCCGATTAGGATTCACACATCTTCAGCAGTAGGCGGATTAAGGGAATTACCAGCCAGTCTCAATTCTAAAGTAGTCCGATTAGGATTCACACC
>CAYNUV010000192.1:0-6169 GCA_964400245.1 uncultured Ignavibacteriaceae bacterium | reverse complement strand
GGTCTTAATCATAAAATCAGAATTGAAAAGGCCGATATACAGCAAATGCCTTTTGAAGATAATGAATTTGATGCTGTAATTATTGAGGCTGTAACGATGTTTGTTAACAGGAAAAAAGCGGTACAGGAAATATTCCGTGTCTGTAAAAATGGAGGAAGGATTGTTGAGCATGAATTTATTTGGAGAAAGAAACCCACAAAGGAAGCAAGAAGAATTTTTGAAGGGGAAGTCTGCACCGGGATTAAGTTTGACACGAGCGAGGATTGGATTAAATTATATGAAGAAAACGGATTTAAAAATGAGAATTTTATAACAGGTCCTTTTGTAATGATGAGTCCTTCAGGGTTCATAAATGATGAAGGTATTATCGGAACTTTAGGATTATTGCTAAAAACATTCACTCGCCTTGCTTATATAAAAAAAATGATGTGGATGATGCCAAGAATGATTAAGGTCAGAGATTCTTTAGGGTATATTGTCTTTTCTGAAATAAAAAATGGTTTACATTAAAAAGGAATAAATCCAAAAAAAAATCCTCCTTTGAGGGAGGATTTGGTAGGATGTTAAACCCATACCGAATAATTTTTCTAAAATATGCTTTATTTTCCGGTTTCCTTTTCTATCAGGGTAACTCTTAATTTATAATAACCTTTTATTTATTTGGTTGCATTTCGGGGATCATCCGCTGAGTTTACATAGGTAATTCCCCAGGGACCAATAGAGTGAACCTGAACTTCAGTCTCTTCTTTTGTAAATGCAAAATGATGTGTTCCGATTTCCATTGCAGCAAAACCACCCTGAGGCAATTTTGTAGCCGTGCCTTCATCGAATTCATCTCCCAATCCCATATAAAATGTACCTGAAATCACCGTTACATGTTCCACACCGGGATGAAAGTGGGGAGGAATTTTATAGTTGGCAGGAAACTTTGCGCGAAAAGTGAAAGGACCGGATTTTGTTAAATCTCCTTCAAGCACCGCAACCTTTACGCCTTTAGGCAGAGAAGCTGGTCCATCTACCCATTTAAGATCTTGCGGCACATGCATGATATGTGTGGGTTTATGCTCTCCCATTTCATTCTCCTGTGCCTGAATAACAAACGGGATAGCAAGAAACAAACCTATCAAAAAAAGACGGCGATAAAGAAATAATTTCATGATAACCTCCTTATTGTAAATCAGATAAGAATCCCTGTAATAATTAATCGGGTTTAATAATTATCCAGGGTTGACGGAAGGTAAATTAGACAATTTTAAATCAAAATACAGAAAAAACTTAATGTGCTAATTGATACAAAAAAAAATAGAGGATTATTTTTAATTGTATTAGTTCTTTTGCTTCTCAAACTCTTCTTTTGAAATTATCTTATCTATTCCGGGATCAACTATTTGGGCTTCCTCATAGGTGAGGTTGTAGAGTTTGTAAACCATTATATCAATTTCATTATCTGTTTTTGTTATCTCCTGCTGAAGCTCATTTATTTTGGTTTTGTACTCTTCAAAATATTTGTACCATTCATCCTGCTGCTTTAATGAGAGTTTTACTTTCTGCTTGTTAAGTTCTTTCAGGAATGTTTTGAAATCGTGGTTGTAGAATTGTTCAAGTTTAGTTGAGAATTTGTTTAAATCAAGATTTGATATAATTCTATTAAAAAACGTTTTAATTAAAACATTTAATTCTTCATTTACTTTCAACATTATTTCAGCTTTATAAATAAATGATTGCTGTTCTTCAATTTGTGGAATATTAAACTCTCTAAAATCATTTAAACTAAATGCAGGAAAATCATCTCTTTGTAAAGATGAATTAAAATTAAATTGGCAGAAACTAAATAGCTTACTATTTAACACTGCTAGTAAATACTTATAGTCAAATTTATCTGATAATTTATAAATAGCATATAGATTCTTTTTAAAGGCAAATTGATCTTCTATATATGTTAAATTCATTCTAAATTGGCGGCTCATTAATTGACGTGCTAAGATTTTTATACTTTGAAACAATTCTAAGGGTTTATTTTCTTTAAGACTTTCTTGATTGACATAGCTATCAAATGATGTATATTTTTCAATTTTATATCGGAAAATTTGATCGTCAAACCATTTCAGGTTGTAGTGGTTATCATTAATTAAAGACTTTTCATTTTCCTTTGGAGGTAGAGTTCCACGGTTTATTGATGCAATATCACCAAGTTTAATATTGTTTTTAGAAAACCAAACCTTCTGTCCAATTTTTAATAACTCAGTATTCAAAAATATTTTATTATAATTTTTCCATTCCTTCTGATTTATTTTATTAAACTTGAAATCATTAATTTCTTCCTTTGATGCATTTATATCAAACTGAAATATATTTGTAATATTTTCTTTTAATTTACTTGATAGGATAATAATAGTTGTGTCTATATAGGCAGGAAAAATATCATAAGGTAGTTGAATTAAATTTTCAATAAAATAATTATCAATTAAAAAATTTCTTAGTTTAATAAAATTATCACCACCGAACCAAGTTGTTGGAATAATCAATCCAAGTTTCCCTATATCCTTCTTTAATTCAATACTTTTCTCAATAAATGCTACATATGTATTATTATTCCCAGATACTAAACTATAGTTTTTAAAAAATTCAGGTGATAACATAACATACGGCGGATTTCCAATAACAACATCAAAGCCCCCGTTACTCATTATTTCAGGGAATTCTTTTTTCCAGTCAAAAGCTTTATCTCCTGCAACAGCAGGGTCATCAATTAACGAGTTACCGCATTTAATATTTTGGGAAAGGTCGGAAAGCTTTCTTCCTTTCTGTGCAGTACGCAGCCAGAGAGAAAGCTTTGCAATTTCAACTGCTTCCTCATTTATATCAACACCATAAAGGTTATTCTCTAAAATATCACTGCCGACATCAGGTATAACTAAACTCTGCCCGAGAAGCAAAGCAACCTGTTCTGCAATCCAATTATGTTCTTTAATTAAAAACTCAAGCGCCTGGTTAAGAAAAGCACCGGAACCGCAGGCAGGATCTAAAATTTTTAATGATAAAAGATATTCAGTGTAAAGCTTAAAGTTTTCAAATAATGTTTTGGCTTTTTTATTAAGCTCACCTTTTACAGTACGGGAGTTATTAAAAATCTCTTCATCAATATTTACAAGCCCAAGCTCTTCTCTCTTTTCTTTACAAAGAGTGCCGATAGTGTTATCAACAATATATTTGGTAATATATTTTGGAGTGTAGTAAACACCTTCCTTTTTCCTTCGGGATTTTGTCTTGTCTGTTTGTGTTCCTTCAAGCTCGGCAGTAACTTCTTCAATTTCAGATAAGCTATGCTCAAAAATATGCCCAAGAATATTTACATCAACCTCAGTATTAAAATCATAAGTGGAAAGATTAAGCGAACCTTTGTGCAAGATTTCATCATCAATTTTAACTTTATCTAAAACGTCATCGGGCTTAAATAAACCGCCGTTGTATGGAGGAAGTTCAAAGTCTTTATACTTGTGTCCCGTATTTAAATGGCTGAAGAATTTTATGAATCTTGAGTAGAGAGATTTTTCTTCATCAAGATCTTTAAGTTGTTTCCATTGCTCAACAATTTTTGTTATTGCATTTGGAGGAATTAAACCTCTGTCCTCTGCAAAAAGGATAAAGAGAATCCTGTCTAAAAGCTTTTGTGATTTTTCAAAGAGAAGAAGTTTATTATAATCAGGATTTTTCTCAACAAGGCTTGTGAAAATCTGGTCTTTAAATTCTTTATAATCTTTGTAAAGCTGATCTGAAATATTCTCTTCGTGCAGCTTGCTCTCTTCCTTAAGCTTTGAAGGAATATTGCTGAAGATGCTATCCTTACTTAAAAGAAGATAGAGCTTTGCAAAATCTTTTTCAGTCAGGTTAAAGAGATCAAATTCTTCATACTCAGTGGCGTTATCAATATAAAATCTCAGCCGTTCAAAGTTGGAAGTAATAACATAACGGCAGTTTGGCTGGTGGTTCTTATAATTAAATGCCTGGTTTGTAATTGATTCAAGGTTTGTGGTTTTAGTAGATTTTAATTCAATAACACCGATTGCAGAAGAATTACTAAGAATAGCACCATCGGCTTTTTTAGAATCGGTTTCGTTTTTGAATTCAGTCGTAAGGTTATAATCTACATTGGGATTAATTGTATAACCGAGAACATCAACAAAAATTTCACGCAGAAAACCTTCCTGGTAGTTTTCCTCTTTAAGCTGTTTAATGTTTTCAATTCTTTCTTTATCGCCATAGAATTGTTTAAACTTTTGAAATGCTTGCTGCAGCAGGGAAGAGTTGAGACTGCTTAAATATTTATTTACAACAGATGTCTGGAAGAGAGCCATTAAAACCCGGAAAAGTTTTAAGGGAAAATAGGGAAAATAATTCTTGAAGGGAAGTTATAGAAAATTAAAATTCAATCATCTATTTACTGATAAACCTTGATTGTTGAAGTATTTCTTCTGAAAGTATAGGGCAACATTTACAAGCGCAAACAGAACCGGAACTTCAACTAAAGGACCAATTACAGCAGCAAAAGCTTCTCCGCTGTTTATTCCAAAAACGGCAATTGCAACTGCAATAGCAAGTTCAAAATTATTGCTGGCAGCAGTAAAAGAAATTGCTGCAGTTTTTGAATAATCTGCACCAATCTTTTTTCCCATATAAAAAGATATTAGAAACATTACTACAAAATATATTACCAATGGGACAGCAATTCTTAAAACATCAAGAGGAATTTTTACAATATATTCTCCCTTAAGTGAGAACATAACAAAGATTGTAAACAATAAAGCGATTAAAGTTATTGGACTAATCTTAGGAATAAACTTTTTCTCATACCATTCTTTTGTTTTTAATTTTAACAGAATAAATCTCGTAAGCATTCCGCTTATGAATGGGATACCGAGATAAATAAAAACACTTTCTGCAATTTGTCCTATCGTTATATCCACAGCAAATGATTGAAGCCCAAACCAGTTGGGCAATACAGTTAAAAATATATAAGCATAAACCGAAAAGAATAAAACCTGGAAGATTGAATTGAATGCGACAAGACCGGCAGCATATTCAGTATCACCTTTTGCCAGTTCATTCCAGACGATTACCATAGCAATGCATCTTGCAAGCCCAATCATTATTACTCCAGCCATATAGTGAGGATATTCCTGGAGAAATAAAATTGCAAGTAAAAACATTAATGCGGGACCAATTACCCAATTTTGAATTAAAGAGAGAAACAAAATTTTTACGTTTTTAAAGACGTCAGGTAATTCTTCATATTTAACTTTTGCAAGGGGAGGATACATCATTAAAATTAATCCTACAGCGATGGGAATATTAGTTGTCCCCGATTGGAATGAATTCCAGAAATCAACAATTCCGGGAAATAGATAACCGGAGGAAACTCCAATTAACATAGCAAGAAAAATCCATAAGGTTAAATAACGATCAAGGAATGAAAATTTTTTAGTTAAACCCAAATCTGTTACCTGCTTTTTAATATTTTGTTTTTATAAAATTGAAAAAACTCAGTTTTAATTTCATCCCGAACTTTTCTAAAAACATTCATCACTTCATCTTCAGAGCCTATCGCTTCTGCAGGATCTTCAAAACCAATATGGATTTGTTCCTTAACTTTCCCAATAAAAACAGGACATGTTTCTTTTGCATTATCACAAACTGTTATTACAAAATCAAAAGATTGTTGTAAATATTTTTCAACGTCTTCAGGCATTCCATTGCTTATGTCAATCCCGATTTCTTCCATCACCTTAATTGCTTTTGGATTTATTCTCTCTGCCGGTTTTGTCCCGGCAGAGTAAACATCTAAAGTTTTATCAAATGATTTCAGAAATCCTTCAGCCATCTGGCTGCGGCAGGAATTACCTGTGCAAAGAATTAATATTTTCATTTAGTTTTTATATCCAACTACAGTTATGCTGAATAAACCTGTTTTAATTTCTCTGAATGATTTTATCTCTTCTGCAGATAAATACTGATTTAATATATCATCCGGAAGATCAGTAGCTTTTGCGGTTTTAATCTCAACATTTTTAAACCCTGTTTCACTAATTATCTTCAAATAATCTTCCTGTTGAATAGCGCCGGAAACACATCCGGCATACATTTCAGCAGATTTCTTTAATGCTGATGGAAG
>CAYNUV010000191.1:0-6222 GCA_964400245.1 uncultured Ignavibacteriaceae bacterium | reverse complement strand
AAGAAGGTGAAACAATAGAATTATTTGAGCAAGTATAGAGATTAAATAATGGCAATCAGAAAACTAAAACCGGTAACACCAGGAACAAGATTCAGAACGAATTCTTCATTTGATGAAGTTACAAAAACTCATCCTGAAAAATCATTAACTGTTGCTTTAAGAAAAAGTGGCGGAAGAAATAATCTGGGCAGGATTACTGCTCGTCATATCGGCGGCGGTCATAAGAGAAGATACCGTATTATAGATTTTAAAAGAGATAAACATGGTGTCCCGGCAAAAGTTCATTCAATTGAATATGATCCTAACAGAACATCAAGAATAGCTTTGCTGCATTATAAGGATGGAGAAAAAAGATACATCCTTGCACCTGAAGGATTAAAAGTCGGTGATTCAACTTTGTCTGGTCCTGGAAGTGAAATTATTGTTGGGAATGCTCTTCCGTTAAATGAAATGCCGATGGGAAGTTTTGTTCATAATGTGGAATTAAAACCCGGTAAGGGAGGTCAATTAGGAAGAAGCGCGGGTGCATCATTACAACTTATGGCTAAAGAAGGTGGTTATGCACAATTAAAAATGCCTTCAGGTGAAATTAGAATGATTAGACTTGAATGTCTTGCAACGTATGGAGTAGTTGGTAATGCTGAACAGGAAAATATTAGTCTTGGTAAAGCCGGAAGATCGAGATGGCTTGGTATAAGACCTCATGTTCGTGGTGTTGCAATGAACCCGGTGGATCATCCAATGGGTGGAGGTGAAGGTAAAACTTCCGGTGGCGGGCATCCAGTTTCTCCCTGGGGCCAGAAATCTAAAGGATTAAAGACCAGGACAAGAAAGAATAAATCAAATAAGTTTATTATTAAACGTCGTAAAAAGTAACAGGATTTTATGCCCCGATCAGTAAAAAAAGGACCTTTTGTAGATTATAAGTTAGTTCAGAAAATTGCCAAGCTTAATCAGACTAACCAAAAAAAAATAATTAAGACCTGGTCCCGAACTTCAACTATAATTCCTGATTTTGTCGGGCATACAATTGCAGTTCATAATGGAAATAAAATGATACCTGTTTATATAACAGAGAATATGGTTGGGCATAAACTGGGTGAATTTTCCCCGACAAGAATTTTCAGGACACACCCGGGAACAAAATCAGAAAAAGCTACAACTGTAAAAGGTTAATAAGATAAATGGAAGCAAAAGCAGCACATAAATTTTTAGGATCATCACCAAGGAAGATGAGATTGGTAATTGATTTAATCCGCGGGATGTCAGTAGATAAAGCCTTGGAGGTTCTTCATTTCTCTACAAAACATGCATCAAAGGATGCTGAAAAAGTTTTGCGATCTGCAATAGCAAACCTGATGAACAGAGATGAAGCAACAAGAACGGAACCTTCGGATATAATTGTAAAAGAAGCTTATGTTAACCAGGGTCCAACAGTAAAAAGAATTTCACCGGCACCTATGGGTCGTGCATACAGAATAAGAAAAAGATCTTGTCATATAACTATTGTGGTTACCACAAAGGCTTAATAGGAGGATTATTGGGACAGAAAGCAAACCCGATTGGGTTAAGAGTCGGAATCATCAGAGGATGGGATTCTAACTGGTATGAGAATAAAAGTTATGCAGGAAAATTAAAAGAAGATCGAAATTTAAGATCTTATATCAGAAACCGTTTAAAGAAAGCCGGTATTTCAAGAATAGTTATTGACAGAACTTCAAAGAATATAATTTTAACAATACATACTTCAAGGCCTGGAGTAGTAATTGGTAAAAGCGGAAAAGAAATTACTCAACTTGAACAGGAATTAAAAGAGATTACTGATAAAGATGTTAAAATTCAGATTAATGAAATTAAAAGGCCTGAACTTGACGCATACTTAGTTGCAGAAAATATTGCCAACCAGATTGAAGGCAGAGTCTCTTTCAGAAGAGCGATGAAGATGGCAATTACTGCCGCAATGAGGATGGGTGCAGAAGGAATCAGAATAATGTGCGCAGGAAGATTAGGTGGAGCGGAAATGGCAAGAACAGAACAGTATAAGGAAGGAAGAATTCCATTACATACTTTAAGAGCCGATATTGATTATGCAAATGGAAGAGCGGAAACAATCTATGGTTCAGTTGGAATAAAAGTTTGGGTTTGCAGGGGTGAAATTCTCGGTAAAAGAGTATCTGAATAAATAAAGGAGAAATGAGTTTGATATGTTAATGCCCAAAAGAGTAAAATACAGAAAAGCCCAGCGCGGCAGAAGAAAAGGTAAAGCTTACAGAGGCAGTTCTGTTTCTTTTGGTGATTACGGCTTAAAAGCTCTGGAACCTGCATGGATTACCAGCAGGCAGATTGAAGCTTGCAGAGTTGCTTTAACCAGGAAAATGAAAAGAGATGGTAAAGTGTTTATCAGAATTTTCCCGGATAAACCGGTTTCTAAAAAACCTCTCGAAACAAGAATGGGTAAAGGTAAAGGTGCACCTGAGTTTTGGGTTGCAGTTGTTAAACCTGGCAGGATAATGTTCGAGGTTTCAGGAGTTAATAAAGAAATTGCACACGATGCACTTGGATCCTGTTCTTATAAACTGCCTATTAAAACAAAAGTAGTTTCACGGCCGGATTTGGCAGCATAACTTTTTAGGATGGGTTTTTAAATGAAGATTTATGAAATAAAAGAAATGAAGGATGAGGAACTTGTTAAAAGGATCGAAGAAGAAGAGAAAAATCTTATTGATCTCAGGTTTTCTCATCAACTAAAACAATTGACAAATACAGCAAAATTAAATTTAGTTAAAAAAGATATAGCCATGATGAGAACAATTCTGAAAAACAGGGAACTGGCAAAAAAATCTTCTGCGGAGAATAAGGGTTAATATAAATGGAAGTAAGAAAACTTCGTAAAACAAGGATAGGAATTGTGGTAAGCAATAAAATGGAAAAAACAATTTCCGTTGCTATTGAAAGAAGAGTGCCACATCCTATTTATAAAAAGTATTTTAAGAAAACTACAAATCTGATGGCTCACGATGAAAAAAGAGAATGCGGCATTGGAGATAAAGTTAAAATTATGGAAACTCGCCCTCTGAGCAAAAGAAAAAGATGGCGTTTAGTTGAAATTGTAGAGAAAGCCAAGTAGAAAGGTAACTGCAGAATGATCCAGGAAGAAACTAATCTTATTGTTGCTGATAATTCAGGAGCCAAACGGGTAAGATGTATCAGAGTACTTGGTGGAAGTGGCAGAAAGTATGCAAGTGTTGGTGATACAATTGTTGTATCGGTTAAAAGTGCTATACCTAATGGAACTGTAAAAAAAGGTGAAGTATCAAGAGCAGTTATTGTAAGAACCAAAAAGGAAGTTAGAAGAAAAGATGGCTCTTATATAAGGTTTGATGAAAATGCTGCTGTTCTTATTAATCCGCAGAATGAACCAAGAGGAACACGCATCTTTGGTCCTGTTGCAAGAGAGTTACGGGAAAAACAGTTTATGAAAATTGTTTCTTTAGCACCTGAAGTTTTATAGGATAATTTAAAATGAAAATCAGAAAAAACGATAACGTAGTTGTAATTACCGGGAATGATAAAGGAAAAACAGGAAAAGTTTTAAAAGTTTTTCCGTCTATATCTAAGGTTATTATTGAAGGTATAAACTTAAGGAAAAGACATACGAAACCTAACCAGAAACAGCCGCAAGGCGGAATAATTGAGAAGGAAGCACCAATCCAGGTTTCAAATGTTATGCTTTTAGATCCTAAAACAAATGAACCTACAAGAATTGGTGCCAAAATTATTCTTGATGAAAAGACCGGCAAGGAAAAAAATCAGCGTATAAGCAGAGTTAGTGGAGAAATGGTTTAATTTAGTATTTAAAAAGAACAATGGCAGATAAAGAAACTAAAAAAGAAAAAACTCCTAAGCAAAAAACAGTAAAGAAGGAAAGCGTAAGCTCTTCTCCTAAACAGGAAAAAGAAATTAAAGTACCTGTACGCCTTCAGCGAATCTACAGGAGTGAGATTGCTCCGGGATTACAGAAGAAATTTAATTATAAAACCATAATGCAGGTTCCTAAAATCAATAAAATTGTAGTTAACATGGGTGTTGGTGCTGCCGTAACTGAACCTAAAATTCTTGAAGAAGCTATAAAGGATCTTGAAGCAATAACGGGGCAGAAACCAAGTATTAGAAAAGCCAAAAAAGCTATTTCAAATTTTAAGCTTCGCGAAGGTGTTAATATTGGGGCAATGGTTACATTAAGAAAAGAACGAATGTATGAATTTCTTGACCGGCTTGTAAATATTGCTTTACCACGTGTAAGAGATTTCCGTGGTCTTTCTGATAAATCTTTTGATGGAAGAGGAAATTATACTCTTGGTGTAAAGGAACAAATTATATTTCCGGAAATTAATGTTGATAAAATAACCAAGGTGCTTGGTATGGATATAACTATTGTTACAACTGCCCAGTCTGATAATGAAGCTTACGAATTGCTTCAGGCATTTGGTGTTCCTTTCAGAAAAAAAGAAATGAAAACAGCATAGAGGAATTAATGGCAAGAAAAAGTTTAATAGCCAGAGAAGAAAAAAGAAAAAGAACATACGAAAAGTATAAAAAGTTGAGAGAAGAACTTAAAGCAAAAGGTGATTATGAAGCTCTTCAAAAATTACCAAGGGATTCTTCTCTTACGAGGCAGCATAACAGGTGTATGTTTACCGGAAGAGCAAGAGGTTTTCACAGAAAGTTTGGCGTGTCCAGGCTCGTTTTAAGAGAAATGGCTTTGAAGGGTGAATTACCCGGTGTAAAGAAGTCAAGTTGGTAAAAGGAGAATTTTAATTTATGGCAGTTACAGATCCGATTTCAGATTTTTTAACCCGAATCAGAAATGCTTCGAGAGCTAAAAAGTTAAGGGTTGATATCCCTGCTTCAAATATGAAAAAAAATCTGGCTGAGATTCTTAAGAAGCAGAAATTCATTAATGATTATTCTGTTATTGAAGATAACAAACAGGACATATTAAGAATTGAGTTAAAGTACTCTAACGGTATTTCAGCAATAAGTGGATTAAAAAAAATCAGCAAGCCAGGCTTAAGAGTATATAAAAGGTCATATGAAATACCCCGCGTGATAAACGGGTTGGGAATTGCTATTGTATCTACATCTAAAGGATTGCTTACCGACAAAGAAGCAAAAAAAAATTCTGTCGGTGGAGAAGTAGTTTGTTATATCTGGTAAACAGAACGGAGAATTAAAGTGTCGCGTATCGGTAAAAAAATTATTGAAGTGCCTAAAGGAGTAACAGTAACAAAAAACGGAAACGTTGTTCAAGTTAAAGGTCCTAAAGGAGAACTTGAAAATCGTTTCCATTCCAAAATGACGATTGAAATTAAAGATAATGAAATAACTGTTAACCGCCCTGATGATATTAAAGAAAATAAAGCTTTACATGGACTTACAAGGGCTTTAATTCAGAATATGATTATTGGTGTTGTTAGTCCTTATTCAAAAACTCTTGATATTGTTGGCGTTGGTTACAGGGCTGAATTAAAAGGGAAAAATCTTTTATTGAATATAGGCTATTCGCATCCAATTTATTTTATTCCTCCGGATGGAGTTTCACTTCAGACACCGGCACAGACACAGATTGTTATTACCGGGATTGATAAACAGCTTGTTGGTCTTGTTGCTGCAAAAATAAGATCAATCCGGAAACCGGAACCTTACAAAGGCAAGGGAATAAAATATTCAGATGAACATATTCAGAGAAAAGCCGGCAAGACAGCTGGTAAATAATTTTTAAAGATCAGGTTATATATGATAAAGAGAAATAATAACAGCAGGCTGCGTTCAAAAATAAGTATAAGAAAGAAAGTTTTTGGTACTCCTGAAAGACCAAGGTTATCAATTTATCGTAGTCTTGGTAATATATACGGTCAGATCATTGACGATTCAAACGGAAAAACATTAGCTTCTGCTTCCTCATTATCAAAAGAGATAGTTGGAGAATTAAAATCAGTCAAAAGCAAAACTGCAAAAAGCAAGCTGGTTGGAATCCTGGTTGCAAAAAAAGCTGTTGAGCAGAATATATCAGCTGTGATATTTGATCGTAACGGATACAGATATCATGGGCGGGTTCAGGCTTTTGCTGAAGGTGCCCGTGAAGGAGGACTGAAGTTTTAATGCAAGCCTTTGCTTTTGCCGGATCGTCTAATGGTAGGACTACGCCCTTTGGAGGCGTCT
>CAYNUV010000190.1:0-6263 GCA_964400245.1 uncultured Ignavibacteriaceae bacterium | reverse complement strand
TATACACAAATGGTAACATCAGCAAACACAGGAGCAATTGTTAAAATTCCCGGTATAAAAGAAACAAGAAAGGAATCCGTATGAAAGAACAAAAACCAATTTTATCTGGTGCAGAAATATTTTTTGAATGTTTAAGACGTGAAAAAGTTGAAATTATTTTTGGATATCCCGGAGGTGCCGTTCTAAAGCTTTATGAAAAATTATATGATGTTGATTTCCTTAAACATATTCTCGTCCGGCATGAACAGGGTGCAACACACATGGCTGAAGGTTATGCAAAAGCAACAGGCAAAACCGGAGTTGTACTTGTAACATCAGGGCCTGGTGCAACTAACACTGTTACAGGAATTGCTGATGCATATATGGATTCAGTTCCCATCGTGGTTTTTACCGGGCAGGTTCCAACTCATCTTATTGGAAATGATGCTTTCCAGGAAGCTGATATAGTTGGAATTACAAGACCAATAACCAAACATAGTTTTCTTGTTAGAAATATAGATGAGCTTGCTTCAACAATCAAGAAAGCATTCTATATTGCTTCAACCGGAAGGCCGGGACCTGTTCTGGTTGATCTTCCAAAAGATGTTATTAATTCCGTTTGTGAATTTGAATATCCTGAAAAAGTTGAATTACGTGGTTATAAACCAACTTTATTAGGACATCAGAACCAGATTAAAAAAGCTGCAGATATAATTAGAAATGCAAAACGTCTTTTATTTTATGTTGGCGGCGGAGTTATTATGTCTGGCGGCAATCGTGAATTAAAACTTTTAGCAAAAGAAAATAATATTCCAGTTACAATGACACTCCAGGGACTTGGTGCATTCCCGATGAATGAACCCCAATCACTTGGTATGCTTGGAATGCATGGCACTTACTGGGCTAACCAAGCTGTAAATAATTGTGATGTTCTTGTTTCATTAGGTGCAAGGTTTGATGACAGAGTTACAGGAAAAGTTGATGCCTTTGCAACAAATGCCTATAAAATTCATGTTGATATAGATCCTACGTGTATAGATAAAAATGTTGTTGTAGATCTTCCTATAGTGGGCGATGTAAAACATGTTCTTGCAGAACTTGCTGCTGAAATTACTTCGCCACCTGATCTCGACGATTGGTGGATTCAAATCCAAAAGTGGAGAGAGGAATGCCCGTTAACTTATGAAAAACATGATGGCAAACTCAGAACAGAATATGTACTTGATTGTCTTAATGAATTTACAAAAGGCGAAGCTGTTATTGTAACTGATGTCGGGCAACATCAGATGTGGACTGCTCAATATTATAAATTCAACCATCCTCGTTCTCATATAACAAGCGGAGGTTTGGGAACAATGGGATTCTCTGTTCCTGCGTCGATTGGAGTTGCCTTTGCTATAAAAGATAGACCTGTAATTTCTATAAGCGGAGATGGCGGCTTCCAGATGAACATTCAGGAACTTGTTACTGCTGTATATAATAAACTCCCTATAAAATTTATTATAATAAACAACAGCTTCCTTGGTATGGTAAGGCAATGGCAGGAATTATTTCATGCTGAAAAATACAGTTTTACTGATCTCGGGGATAGCAATCCGGATTTTTGCAAACTCGGAGAAGCTTTTGGAATGAAATCATTCTCAACTAATAAACCTGAAGATGTTAACCCGATCTTTGAAGAAGCCTTTTCAATTAATGATGGACCGGTGTTGATTGAATTTAAAGTTGAAAAAGAAGACATGGTGTTCCCTATTATTCCTTCGGGTGCAACTTTAAAAGAGATGATGACTAAACGTCTTGATCCAAAGGAGATGACGTAAAATGAAACATACTATATCTGTTCTTGTTGAAAATCAATTTGGGACTTTTAACCGCGTTGTTACAATGTTCAGCGGAAAAGGATTTAATGTTAACAGTCTATCCATCGGAGAAACTGAAACTCCTGATATATCACGAATGACGATTGTTACAGAAGGTGATGATAAAATTATTGAGCAGGTTGTTAAACAATTGAACAGACTGATTGATACGATTAAAGTTGTTGATCTTACTGCGCAGCCAAGAGTTGAAAGAGAGCTTGCCTTGATTACTGTTTACTATCAGAAAGGTAACCGTGCTGATATTATAAGTGTTTGCAATATTTTCAGAGGTAATATTGTTGATATTAATAATAAAACAATTACAATTGAAGTAACTGGTCCACCGGATAAAATTGATGCAGCAATAAATGTTCTCGATGCTTACGGAATAAAAGAAATGGCTCGCAGCGGTACTGTTGCTCTTAAAAGAGGTGAGCAAACTAAAGCAGATAAAAAAGAAGTTCAAAAAAATAATTTACAGGTAGAAAAATGAAAGTTTATTATGATGATGATGCATCTTTAAGTTTTCTTGAAAATAAAAAAATTGCTGTGCTTGGCTTTGGTAGCCAAGGGCATGCTCATGCATTAAATCTTAAAGACAGCGGACTTAATGTTTCCGTTGGCCTAAGAAAAGATAGCCAAAGATGGAGTAAAGCAGTTGAAACAGGTCTTGAAGTTAAAACTGTTTCTGAAGCTGTAAAGTGGGGAGATGTTATTATGATACTCCTTCCCGATCAGGTTCAGAAAGAAGTTTATGACAAAGAGATTGCTCCATATCTGAAAGCCGAAAGTACACTTGCATTCGGGCATGGTTTTAATATTCATTACAAACAAATTGTCCCTCCTTCAAATGTTAATGTAATGATGATTGCACCGAAAGGGCCTGGACATCTTGTAAGAAGAACTTTTCTTCAGGGAAGCGGCGTACCAAATTTAATTGCAATTCATAATGATTATTCTGGCAATACAAAAGATCTTGCACTTGCATGGGCAAAAGGAATTGGTGGAACAAGAGCAGGAGTAATTGAAACTAATTTTAAAAATGAAACGGAGACAGATCTTTTCGGTGAACAAGCTGTTCTTTGCGGGGGTTCTGCAGAATTAATTAAAGCTGGTTTTGAAACTCTGGTTGATGCAGGTTATCCTCCTGAGCTTGCTTATTTTGAATGTATGCATGAGATGAAATTGATTGTTGATCTATACTATGAAGGCGGTTTATCAAGAATGAATTATTCTGTAAGCGATACCGCAGAATATGGCGGAATGACAAGAGGAAAAAAAGTAATTAATGAAGAATCAAGAAAAGCAATGAAACAAATTTTAGCCGATGTACAATCAGGAAAATTTGCAGAAGAATGGCTGAATGAATATTACAGCGGGCAGAAAGAAATGCAAAAGCTTAGAGATGAAAATAAAAATCATCCCGTTGAAAAAGTGGGAGAGAAATTAAGAAGTATGATGAGCTGGCTCTTTAATAAACCTAAAAAGGAAGAGGTTGGTGTATGAGTTTCAAAGTAGCTCTGCTTCCGGGCGATGGAATAGGACCAGAAGTAACCTCAGCAGCAGTTGATGTTTTAAAGTTAGCCGGAGAAAAATTCAATGTAGAGTTTGATCTTAAGGAATTTGCTGTCGGCGGAACTTCTTATGATAAGTTCGGAACTCCACTTACCGATGAAGTCCTGCAAGCTTGTTATGATTCCGATGCGGTGCTGCTTGGAGCTGTTGGCGGATCTAAGTGGGATCAGCTTCAGCAGGATTTGAAACCGGAAGCCGCTTTATTAAAACTACGTAAATCACTTGGACTTTATATAAACATTCGTCCTGCAAAAGTTTATAAAGCTCTTATTAATTCTTCTTCTTTAAAACCAGAAATAATTAAAGGAACTGATCTTTTAATCTTAAGAGAACTAACAGGAGATGTTTACTTTGGTGAGCCACGTGGTATTGATGATGAAAAAGGTTTCAACACGATGATTTATACTAAGAAAGAAGTTGAAAGAATCGCAAGGTATGCTTTTGAAGTTTCATTAAAAAGAAAAAAGAAACTTCACTCTGTTGATAAAGCAAACGTGCTTGAGACTTCCCAGTTCTGGAGAAAAATTGTAAATGAAATCAGCAAAGATTATCCCGATGTATCTGTTGAACATATGTACGTTGATAATGCTGCTATGCAGTTAGTAAGAGATCCGGGACAATTCGATGTTGTACTAACTCAAAATATGTTTGGCGATATTTTAAGTGATATTGCAGCTATGATAACCGGAAGCCTTGGAATGCTTCCTTCTGCAAGTCTTGGAAATAATTATGCTCTTTATGAACCTGTTCATGGAAGTGCACCAGATATTGCCGGAGAAAACAAAGCTAATCCTCTTGCTGCTATTTCTTCAGTTGGTTTAATGTTTACTCATTCTTTCCAAATGAACAAAGCAGCAGAATTAATTGAAGAAGCAATTTCAAGAACATTGAACCTGGGTTATAGAACACAAGATATTTATCAACCCGGGAACACAAAAGTCTCAACAACGAAAATGAAATATCTTATAATAGAAAACTTTAACATAATTTATGATGAACAGGCACTAGGTGTCTTTACTCTTTAACTTAAACAAATAGAAATAAAATGGATAACAAAAAAGTAATCATATTTGATACTACGTTAAGAGACGGAGAACAATCTCCGGGCGCATCATTAAATGTTTATGAAAAAATAGAAATAGCAAGGCAACTCCAGAGATTAAATGTTGATATAATTGAAGCCGGTTTCCCTGTTTCCTCCCCTTCTCAATTTGAAGCTGTTAAAGGAATTGCTTCTGAAGTAAGCTGCGTGGTTGCAGGACTTGCCCGTGCTAAAGAGGTTGATATTCTTTCAGCTTATAATGCTCTTAAAGATGCTGCAAAATTCAGAATACATACTTTTATTGGAACTTCAGATATTCATATCCTGGGAAAATTTTCTAATGATTCTTATGGAAAATCTTTATCTGATAAAAGAAATATTGTATTTAAGATGACACGTGATGCCGTTTCTTTGGCAAGAACTTTCACAGATGATGTCGAGTTCTCCACTGAAGATGCAGGAAGAACAGATATTAATTATTTGTGCGAAGTAATTGAAGCTGCTATTGAAGCAGGTGCAACTACAATCAATGTTCCGGATACAACAGGTTATACTCTGCCTGAAGAATATGGAAAAATATTTAATCACATTAAACAGAATGTAAAAGATATTGATAAAGTTATTCTCAGTGTTCACTGCCATGATGATCTTGGTTTGGCTGTTGCAAATTCTTTAAGCGGAGTTATAAACGGCGCAAGGCAGGTTGAATGCACAATAAATGGAATAGGTGAACGTGCCGGCAATGCTTCACTCGAAGAAATTGTTATGGCTCTTAAAGTAAGAAAAGACTTGCTTGGTTTTTATACTGATATAATAACAACTGAAATTTATAACACAAGCAGGATGGTTTCTTCCTTTACAGGAATAGTGGTGCAGCCTAATAAAGCCATTGTTGGCGATAATGCATTTGCACACGAATCCGGAATTCACCAGGATGGAATGCTTAAAGACAGAAATACTTATGAAATAATTTCTCCTCAAACTGTTGGATTTTCTAAAACCAAAATTGTTCTGGGTAAACATTCAGGTAAACATGGTTTGAAGGCAAGATTATCTGAAATTGGATATTCACTTAAAGAAAATGAATTGAATGAGGTTTATGAAAAGTTCACAGCTCTTGCTGATAAGAAGAAAGAAATTTTTGATGACGATCTCCGTATTATAATGGGAGACAGCTTTGTAAATATCAGCAGTAATCATTATGAATTGGAATATATGCATGTAAGTATGGGAACAAATTTGCTTCCTACTTCAACAGTAAAAATTAAAAAAGGAATCACTCTATACCAGGAATCTGCAACAGGTGACGGAGCTGGAGATGCGTGCTTCAATGCAATAGAACGCGCACTTGGCATAAAGCTGAATCTCGAGTCTTACCAGGTAAGATCAATCACTTCCGGCAGGCAGGCATTGGGAGAAGTTATTGTACGCATAAGAGAAGATGAAAAATATTTTACCGGAAGAGGTATTTCAACCGATGTTATTGAAGCAAGCGTTAAAGCTTATATAAACTGTATTAATATTCATCAGAATTATTTAAAAGAAAAGGAAGAGAATTTAATGAATCAATCTTCCCTATCAGATATTTCACAAGCGATATAAGGTAATTACATGGGAATGACGATAACAGAAAAAATATTAGCCAAATCATCGGGTAAAAAAAGTGTTGTGCCGGGAGAAAATATCTGGCTTAATGTTGATGTGTTGATGACTCATGATGTTTGCGGACCACCTACAATCAGCATCTGGAAAAAAGAATTTGGAGATAAGGCAAAGATTTGGGATAAACAGAAGCTCGTAATCTTTCC
>CAYNUV010000189.1:0-6275 GCA_964400245.1 uncultured Ignavibacteriaceae bacterium | reverse complement strand
GTTTCGGAATGGCAAAGTCGTCCAAAAGGATTCCTACTGGAAAATAGTCTAGCGATGAGTGCTGTAATCGGTTCGCCTAACAACGATGTTTTACGACCCTCACATTTTTTTGATAAGGCAGGGTTGAAACTCAGTTTGGCAAAATGTATAGAGTTCATGGCGTAAAGCACAAACGTTATGTGCAACCATAATGGAGTCTCAAATGAAACGACAACTACGTCAACATATCTCAACGGGTTCACCTTATGAACCGAAAGTTGGTATTTCACGGGCTGTTCGAAGCGGCCGTGTTATTGCTGTAACAGGAACTGCACCCCTTGGACCAAGACGGTAAGACAGTTGCAATTGGTGATCCTTCGGGTCAGGTACGTCGATGTCTCGAAATCATAAAAGCAGCTATAGAAGGTTTAGGCGGTAAAATGTCAGACGTCATCCGCACAAGAATTCTTTTGACAAGAATCGAAGACTGGGAGAAGGTAGCCTTGGTGCACGGTAAATTCTTTACGGACATTCGACCAGCCAACACAATAATGCAAGTCGTTCGGTTCATCGATCCAAACTGGTGGTTGAAATAGAAGCAGATGCTATCATTGAAGACTAATTCATTAAGGTAAGCATAACAACCGCATTTGAGCTAAATTTTATTTTTTCTTCTTTGCATAAGCTTCAAGCTTACTTATACATTTTCCAATATCTATTCCTTTACCAAGAACATCTTTAAAGATATCTCCCATCTTTGCTAATCTTTCTAAAGTATTTTTAATAGTAAATTGATCCGGGCTCAATCCAATCTTAACCTCTTCCCATTTTAAAGGAGTTGAAACAGTAGCTCCTTTTCTTGGCCTTATGCTGTAAGGTGCTGCAAGAGTTTGCCCGGGGCGGTTTTGTAAATAATCTAAGTAAACTTTCTTCTGTCTTTTAGAAGGACTTCTTTGAAGACTTGTAAAGCCGGGGACTTTTTTATAAGCAAACTGTGCAATGATATAAGTAAATTCTCTTGTAACATCGTAAGTATATTTTGCACCAAGAGGAACATAAATATGCAAACCTGTTGCACCCGAAGTTTTGCAGTAACTTTTTGCACCTGCAGCATCAAGAACTTCTTTAACAGCTAAAGCAGCTTCAACAACTTTTTCAAATGAAATATCTTCCGGGTCGAGATCAATAACGAGATAATCAGGATTATCAAGATTTTCTACACGAGAAAACCAGGGATTAATTTCAATGCAGCCGAGATTTGCCAGGTACACAAGCGTAGCTTCATCATTACAGACTAAGTAATTAATTTCTTTTTCATTATGCTCGGAATAAATCTTTGCAACCTCTACCCAATCAGGCGGCTGGTCTTTAACATCTTTCTGGTAAAAACTTTCTCCATCAATTCCATTAGGATGCCTATTAAGAGATTCAGGTCTTCCTTTAAGATAGGGAAGAATGTATTGCGAGACTTTCCTGTAATATTCTATAACATCGCCTTTTGTATATCCTTCATCCGGGAAATAAACTTTTTTAAGATTTGTAAGCTTTAACTTTTTTCCCCCGATTTTTATTTCAATATCTTTTGTATGAATGTTTGTTGTCATTTCTTCGGTTTCATCATCAGAATTTTCTTTAATTACTTCATCAATGCTTTTATCTTCTCTTATCCCGATAAAAACAGGGGAACGCATTAATCCTTCTTCCGTCCATTCCGAAAATTCCACATCGCAAACATATTTTGGTGTAACCCAGGTAACAGGGGCGTTTGTTTCAATCTTCTTTTTGAAAGGAGATTTGTTGGTTATATGGGGACTGAGCTTTGCGTAAATATCTTTTAAATCATTATCCGTAAAACCTGTGCCAGCTTGTCCAATGTAAAGCAGTTCACCTTCATCATATACACCAATTACAAGAGAACCGAATTTATTCCTGCTTCCTTTGGGTTCAGTGAAGCCGCAGATAATTGCTTCCTGTCTTTTTTTTGTTTTAATCTTCAGCCAGTCTTTGCTGCGCTTTCCAACGAGGTATTTGCTGTCTGCTCTTTTTGCAAGAATCCCTTCAAGCCCTCTTTGTTCGGCAACTTTAAAAAATGATTCTCCATCACCAACAATGTGGTCGCTGAAGAATATATTCTTTAAATCTCCGGGAATAATTTTCTTAAGAATTTCTTTTCTTTTTATTAATGGAAGACTTGTAAGATCATATCCATTTAAATAAAGAATATCAAAAACATAATACGCCAGCTTTCCTTTACCGGATTTTCCATAATTCTGCAGAAGCTGAAAACTTGATTTACCAAAATCATCAACAACAACAACTTCGCCATCAAATATTACATCCATATCGAAGTTTTTAAGAGTCTCAACAACAGGGAAATATTTTTCATTAAAGGAAATATTATTGCGTGAATGAAGATTCACTTCACCATCTTCAATTTCAGCAACTGCACGGTATCCATCCCATTTAATTTCAAAAAGCCAGTCATCATTTGAAAATGCCTGATTAGATAATTCAGCAAACATTGGTTTAACATTAGTTGGAATTTTTCTTTGCGGTAAACCGGAGAGTTCTTTCAGGAGAGATTTATCAATTCGAACTTTTTTTTTACTTTATCTTCGATTTCATCAATTCCTTTTCCCGTTACAACAGATTTATCATTGAGCAAAATATCCTCTTCGGTTGCGTATTCATCTTTCTTTTTTATAAGAAGCCAGGCATTCTGTTTCGGTTTTTTCATATTTACAAGAGCAAACTGCCCGTTAAGCTTTTTACCATGGAGAGTAATCTTCAGGTCGCCTTTTTCTAATCCTTTCTTCAGAAGAGGAATACTTTTATTCCTATCGTCTGTTTCTATTGAGTGATATGTACCTTTATCCCAAACCAAAACTTCGCCCGCACCATAATTCCCTTTTGGAATTACACCTTCAAAATCTTTATAACCAAAAGGATGATCTTCAACCATCATTGCTAATCGTTTTTCTTTAGGATTTAGAGAGGGTCCTTTCGGAACAGCCCAGCTTTTTAAAACTCCATCCAGTTCAAGCCTGAAATCATAGTGCAGGTTTGTTGCATCATGCTTCTGAACAACAAAGATCAGATCTTCTTTAACTTTGTGTGTTTTCCCTTTTGGTTCGGAGGTTTTTTTGAAATTTCTTTTTTCTTCGTATTTCTTAATGCTCATTGATTTGTATGAAGTTTAATAAAACAAAAAATTTAACTTTGTGATTTTTAACATCAATAATTTTTATTAATACAATTGTTAATTAAACATAACTCAAGTTGGGACTGCTTAAATTCGCACTGATGAAAAACCGTTGAAACGGTTATAAAACATATGGTTTTGTTTCATTAAACCCACGACTTAAGTCGTGGGTTAATAAAAAAAGAGAATGCTAACCGTTTTAACGGTTTACTGATGCGAACGGTCAGCTTGAGTAAATATAATATAAATCAAAAATAAATCGAATAAAGAAAATATATTATAAGTGTAAAAAATTTAAGATTATCTTTAATTTAAAACAGGATACTTATATGAAAAAAAATTTAAGTAAAAAAATAAATGATATGTTCGACAATTTTGCTCACAAGGCAACTATCTTTGCCGGCAGCTCTACAAAGAGAAACCTTTAAAGAGACTCATTATTATTAATTTTGAAATCATTTTTGTTCAGGAATTTCTTTTACAGGCATGATAACAAGATCAAAAATCCTCCAGTTGAGTTTATGAGCCTCATCCCTGGCATCTTTTATTCTATCTAAAAGATACCTGGTATTTTCTTTAGGAATTATAACAGCTTCACCGAAATAAACATGACCCTCTTCTCTTAAACGTACATGTGATGATTCAATCCAATCTAAGTCATTAAACATCTTGTTGAGTTTACTAACAATAGGGTCTACACTTTTATGATCTACAGTTTCTGGTATTCTATCCATTAAATCCAACAATGAGGATTTTAAGTTGGAAAACCCATCATAAATTATGTCAATAGAGATAATTGCAGCTGCTACTGCATCAGCCCACCAGAAGCCTAATCCAATACCAAGAACCCCGAGAAAAGCTGCACCTGTTGACATCCAGTCTGCCTTATTCATTTCAGCATCAGTAAAAAGCACTTTATCGTGAAGCTTCTCAGCAATAGAAAGTTTTTTCAATCCTATTATTACTGCCGGTATAGCACTGTAAGTAAGTGTTGCTAACATAAGCCATCCCTGCCAGATATTTTCACCAAAGATTTTCATGCTGCCTATAGTTGGGTATTCCATTGAAATTAATTTTGTTAATGCATCTATTAATAAATAGCTTCCCAAAGCAGAGAGAGCGAGAGAACCGCAGAGAAAAGCGATTGAAGTTACTCTATGATACCCATAAGGATGTGTTTTATTCGGAGCTTTAGTATATATCTGCGATGCGATAAGGAAAGAAATTGGAGGAATAAGGCCTAAAATATGCTCAAGGAACTCTGTTTTCATAGCCTGTGAAGAGCCCATCGTTAAATAAATAAAAAATCCTGCTGAAAGAATATATATTATTGTTAGCTTCTCAAGCTTTTTGGCTTTGTCAAAGTCCTTTACTAATTCCGGTGGAAATTCAAATTGCTTTGTAATTTTCATTTTGAGCTTTCGATTAAATTGTAAATTTTCTTTTCATTTGAAGAAAGAAATTTTTCAATATAAACTAACCATGCATTTTCACCGGCAGAAACTGCAAAAACATACCTCTCTCCCTTTTCTGAAGTATAATATGGTCTTGTAAAACCCACTACACTTTTCCATGGAGAATCATCTGATAGCCCGGCAGCAACCAAATCTATCTTTCTATCTTTTAATAGATTAATTAAATCATACTCAGTATCCTTAGTCCACATTATCTTTGCATTAAGTTCTTCGGCTAAACGATTAACTATTTCCGCTTCTATACCAGCAGGTTGGTTGTTATTTAAATATATCCATGGAAATGATTCTGAATATCCTACCCGCAGATTTCCATTTTTTACTTTGTTTAATGTATTGGCAGGGTCTTTAGGAAGATTGCAGGATAATTGTATAGAAGCAATTAAGAGGAATATTAATTTCAGATGTGTATTCACTTAATATATTAAAGTAAAGGTTTGCTTACTCTTTTTTCCTGAGGAAGATTCTGTATAACCACAAAATAATCATAGCTCCTATTGTTGCACCAATAAAACCGGCAGTCTCACCAGGTTCATAAATTCCTAATAGTTTACCAAGATATGTTGCAACAAATGCACCGGCAATTCCAAGTAGAATTGTAATTATGCAGCCACCGGGATCTTTACCCGGCATTAATAATTTTGCAATGACTCCTATAACTAAACCAACAATGAGAGTTCCTATAATCTCCATAATTTCCCTCTTAAATTTTTTATAAATGAATCATATTATCTTTTTATGATTCAATATCAAATTAAAGTAAAAATATCTCACTTCATGTGCTAATATATAATATTCCAAAATGTAATTCATAATTTTTTTTAAAACGCCTGTTCCTTTTGGGACACATTATTCTAATAATATTAACTTTTAATCTACCTGTTCAAGATTAACAGTACCTTCAATGCTGGGAATGAGCGCTCTTATAAAAGCATTTTCAAGAACGCTGCCTATGGTTGACCAGATATTTGCATCCGGGTCTTCAAAGCTTCCGCTGAAAGGAATTTTAGCTGCAAGCTGATCTTTTTCCTGGTTTTCAAATAAACCGGCTACTGCTCCTACAATTGCTTCCCAGAAAAGCTGAAGAGGATTCTCAGAATCCTCTTTTAAACTAAGTATTTTCATATTCTTGAAAATAGGTTTAATGTATCCTTCAAATTTTCCATTGGCTGCGGCAAATTCTCCGTATAATTCAAAAGTTCCTTCTTCGAAATCGAAGCTGCCGTAAGCTTTGATAAAACTATTTAGTTTTTTCAGATCAATGTTTTTAAGTTCAACATCCAGATTAAAAGTGGGAGCTTTCTCAAAAGGATTTATATCTGCGTGAAGTTTAAAAGTGCCTTGCCCCATAGCGTTTCCTTTGGCATTTATAGCAGCCATTAATGTTTTGGAAATATCTTTGCTGTTGGTCAGGTTTTCTGCGCTTGCATAAATATTATTTAAGAATATATCAACATTGGGATCACTGTGAAAATCTCTGAAATGGATTTCTCCGTTATGAATTTCAAAGCGGTTTATTTTTAATGGAAATAGTTCCCGGACTTTATCAGTCCATGAATCATCAACACTGCTTTGAGACTGCTCTTCGCTTGGTCCTGCAACAAAATTTATTTTAGGATTTT